>CACWUI010000098.1 GCA_902764045.1 uncultured Lachnospiraceae bacterium | reverse complement strand
CGGAAGTTTCCGTATATGAAACCGGCGTCAGATACAAGGAATACTCAAAGGTTGAGGACGGCAGCTTCAAAGAGATAAAGGACGGAAGGATAGTGGCAAAGGAAGAGGAAAATAATAATCCATTTACCCTGGTCTTTCAAACGGAAGCCGGAAAACGCAAGCAGCTGAAACTGTATTTTGACAAAAGGATAAACAGTGATGACGGAGAGCCTGTTATAATAAAAGAATGCAGATATATGACCGGAAACGATGTTGTTTTTGAGTAAAAAGGTGGCATATGAAGAGAGGGCAGTTTAAAAACTATATAAAGATCCGGGGTGCGGCAGAGCATAACCTGAAAAGTATTGACGTGGATATACCGAGAGACGCCCTTGTTGTCCTTACGGGAATATCGGGGTCGGGTAAGAGTTCCCTTGCCTTTGATACCATTTATGCAGAGGGACAGAGAAGATATATGGAGTCCCTCTCTTCTTATGCAAGGCAGTTCTTAGGGCAGATGGAAAAGCCTAAGGTGGAGTCCATAGAGGGACTCTCTCCCGCCATCTCCATCGACCAGAAATCCACTAACCGGAATCCCAGATCCACCGTGGGCACGGTTACGGAGATCTATGATTATTTCAGACTGCTTTATGCCAGAGTGGGTACGCCTCATTGTCCCAAGTGCGGTAAGAAGGTTGAGAAGCAGACGGTGGACCAGATGGTGGATGAGATAATGCGCCTGCCGGAAAAAACCAAAGTGCAGATACTTGCTCCCGTGGTGAGAGGAAGAAAGGGCGAGCATGAAAAGGTCTTCGAGAGCGCCAGAAAGTCGGGATATGCCAGAGTGCTGGTGGACGGCAGCAGTTATGAGCTTTCTGAAGACATTAAACTCGATAAGAACAAAAAGCATAACATATCAGTGATAGTTGACCGTATCGTTATAAAAGAAGGTATACAAAAAAGGCTTACGGACTCGGCAGAGACAGCTCTGAGACTGGGGGAGGGGCTTATGGATGCGGAGGTTGTTGACGGGGAGACGCTGAAGTTTTCCCAAAGCTTCGCATGCCCCGACTGCGGTATCAGCATCGATGAGATAGAGCCCAGAAGCTTTTCTTTTAACAATCCCTTCGGGGCGTGTCCCGAATGCTTCGGTCTCGGGTTTAAGATGGAATTTGACCCTGAGCTTATGATACCGGATGAAACATTGAGCATCAGCCGGGGCGCCATTATGGCCATGGGCTGGGTGTCAGCATCGGATGAAAGCAGCTTTTCCGGAGCACTTCTTAAGGCTCTGGCGGATGAATACGGATTTTCCCTTGATACACCCTTCGGAAAATATCCGAAAAAAATAAAAGACCTTATCATTTACGGGACCGGCGGGAAAAAAGTGAAGGTTCATTACCGGGGGCAGCGCGGCATAGGTGTATATGACATAGCCTTTGACGGCCTTATTAAAAATATGGAGCAGAGGTACCGGGAGACAGGCTCCGACATTATGAAGCAGCAGTACGAGAACTATATGCGCATCACTCCCTGTGCTGCCTGCGGCGGAAGACGATTGAAGGAGTCCTCCCTTGCAGTGACCGTTGCGGATAAAAATATCCATGAAATGACAGTCATGTCCATTGAAAAGCTGGCGGAATTTCTTGAGGGTGTTACATTTTCCAAACGTCAGCTGGATATCGGCGGGGAGATAATTAAAGAGATCAGGGCGAGACTGAAATTTCTTCTTGATGTGGGGCTGGATTACCTTTCTCTTTCAAGAGCCACAGGAACACTTTCCGGAGGTGAGGCCCAGAGGATACGCCTTGCCACCCAGATAGGCTCCGGGCTTGTGGGAGTGGCTTATATACTTGATGAGCCAAGCATCGGTCTGCATCAGAGAGACAATGACAAGCTTATCGCAACACTGACGAGGCTGAGAGATCTGGGTAACACCGTTATAGTGGTGGAGCATGATGAAGACACCATGCGGGCCGCTGACTGGATCGTGGATATCGGACCCGGTGCAGGGGAGCACGGAGGTGAGGTGGTTGCCGTGGGAACTGCCGAGGATATCTGCAAAAAGAAAAAGTCCGTTACCGGGTCGTACCTTAGCGGAAGGGAGAAAATACCCGTGCCTGTTTCCAGAAGAAGGCCGGGAGGATCTATCACCATCAAGGGGGCTAAGGAAAATAACTTAAAGGATATAGATGTGGATATCCCCATCGGTGTATTTACCTGTGTTACAGGTGTTTCCGGCTCCGGGAAGAGCTCTCTTATAAATGAGATACTATACAAAAGCCTTGCCAGGGAGCTGAACAGATCTGTGACGGTTCCCGGCAGGCACGATAAGATCACGGGGATAGAGGATCTTGATAAGGTGATAGATATTGACCAGGCTCCCATAGGACGTACCCCCAGGTCGAATCCTGCCACATATACGGGAGTCTTTGATATCATAAGAGACCTTTTTGCCGCAACCACGGATGCCAAAGAGCGTGGCTATAAGAAGGGCCGTTTCAGTTTTAATGTAAAAGGGGGCAGGTGCGAGGCCTGCTCCGGAGACGGTATCATAAAGATAGAGATGCATTTTCTGCCGGATGTGTATGTGCCGTGCGAGGTATGCGGCGGCAAGAGGTATAACAGGGAAACCCTTGAGGTGCGATATAAGGGTAAGACCATTTATGATGTGCTGAACATGACCGTGGATGAGGCTGTGGAGTTTTTTGAAAATGTGCCATCTCTGAAAAGAAAGATCGAGACCATACAGGAGGTGGGGCTGGGCTATATACGTCTGGGACAGCCTTCTACGGAACTTTCCGGCGGGGAGGCCCAGCGCATGAAGCTGGCGTCGGAGCTTTCCAAGAAAAGCACCGGGCGCACGGTCTATATCCTGGATGAGCCCACTACGGGACTGCATTTTGCGGATGTGCATAAGCTTACGGATATACTGCAGAGGCTTACGGAAGGGGGCAATACGGTCATCGTTATCGAGCACAACCTGGATGTGATAAAGACGGCGGATCACATTATCGACATGGGCCCTGAAGGAGGCGACGGCGGTGGTAAAGTTATCGCTACGGGTACTCCGGAGGAGGTTGCTAAGGTGAAGGGGTCTTATACGGGGAAGTATCTCAAGAGGATGTTGTAAAATCAAGCGTTTTGTCAAACAGGAGTAAAAAGTGACAAAACGCTCAATGGAGGAGCATATGAAGATAGCGGCGGTTACACCGAAGATATGCACAGGCCACTGTGCATACAATTCAGAGATGGTTACGGAATATGCAAAGCAGGGATTTGACCGGGGCTGCGGGCTTGTGGTTTTTCCCTCGTCGGTCATTACCGGAAGCGTCTGCGGTGATTTTGCGGATAATGCTGATCTGAAAAGTTTTGTTGAAAGAGCGATTTGTAAAATAGAAGAGGATACAAAAACTCTTAAAGACATGACCATAGCCATAGGTGAGCCTTCTTACGAAAACGGCATTGTTCTGATCAAAAACGGAAATCGCATGATCCTCGGGGCAGATGAAAACAGTATTGTGCTCAATGATGAAAAGGTAAGCTTTGATTTAGAACTGTCTGATCATGTTGACATGACCGGGGATATTAACATATGTATGTGCGCCCTTGAGCAATATGCCGGAAGCCGTGAAGACCATTTTGCCGTGCTGAAAAAATTGTCTGAAGAACATCAGGCAAAATATATATGCGTATCCTCAGGTCCGGGAGAGTCCACTGATGAGTGTGTGTACAGCGGGCTGAAATCCTTTGCCGTAAACGGTGAGATCATTGATCATTCCGCAAAAGAGGGACTGATGATCTTTGATACGGAGGCCTGTAACGACCCGGTAAGGACGAAAGATATGTCTGACGCTGCCAATGGCTTTCTTCCGAGGGAGGACTATATCGGGGACTTTTGTCTTGACATTTTAAACATTCAGGCCAAGGCTCTGGCACAGCGTCTTGAATATCTTCACCTGGACAAATGCGTCCTCGGGCTTTCCGGCGGGCTTGACTCCACCCTTGCTTTAGTGGCTGCGGTAAATGCATTTGAGAGGATCGGTCTTGATAAAAAGGGTATAATATGCCTTACCATGCCGGGTTTCGGGACGGGAGAGCTTTCAAAAAATAATGCGTACCGTCTGGCGGAAGTTTTCGGGGTTACCTTGCGTGAGATAGATATAAAAGAGCAGACGGCCCTGCATTTAAAAAGCATAGGCCAGCCGGAGGAGAAGGGAGAGTTTGTAAGCGACATTACATTTGAAAATGCACAGGCCCGTATACGCACCCTTGTGCTTATGGATATGGCAAACAAAGAAAAAACCATAGTTGTGGGCACCGGGGATATGTCGGAACTGGCTCTGGGGTGGTGCACCTACAACGGAGATCATATGTCCATGTATTCCGTAAATTCCGGGGTGCCAAAGACTGCGATAGCGCCTGTTTTAAAGACTTACGCCGGCAGGGTTGCAGACCCGGGGGACAGGGGAGCGTTAAATGAGATATTCGACAGCATAATAAATGCCCCCGTAAGTCCGGAGCTTCTTCCCACGGACGAAAGGGGGCAGGTGGTGCAAAAAACCGAGGACAGTCTGGGTCCTTACGAGCTTCATGATCATTTCCTGTATCTGTTTTTAAAGGGCGGATATACCGCAAAGGAAATGTATGAAATGAGCCTTGAAAAATACAATGGTATGTATGATAATGCCCTGATCTTAAATACTCTTAAGACCTTTATCAAAAGATTTTTTGTCAATCAGTTTAAAAGGTCATGTATGCCTGTTGGAGCAAAGGTGTTAAAGTACAGCCTTTCCCCCAGGAGCGGCTTCAGGATGCCCGGTGATATCTGTGCGGATGAGTTGATAAGAGAAATTGAAATAATATAAAACAAGCGGGTCTCCTTTGATATGTACCCAGAATCCTGGACATATTGATTGGCCCTTTAGGTGGAACACATGGATGCTTCCCTGTACTTTACAGGGGGCATCCATTTTGTTTTAG
>CACWUI010000097.1 GCA_902764045.1 uncultured Lachnospiraceae bacterium | reverse complement strand
GCTTTTGTTTCCCACGCGGGAAACAGGTGTTTTCATGTTGGTCACCTCACTTTCGAGGTGCCAATCTTCAAATGTGAAAGACGGCGTCTGAAGTGTACCCCATGTCAAGGACAATTTTGAATTTTAGGGGTTAAAAATGACCCCAGATATGATAACATGTAGCTGCTTTACCGCCAGGGAGGATAGGGCAACGCTGAGGAGCGACCCGAGCGCCCGGGCGGGTTTGCAGGAGGCAGTGTGCATGAGCATGCTGCCTTTTTTATCACTGCCTCCTGGAAACCAAAGCGCTAAACCTCGGGGTCCGGGGCAGAGCCCTGGGAGTTACGTTTTTTCGAGATGCCCGGTTTCAGCGGATATACGCCAGTCTGACGGTAACAGTAATACTCCCGCGGGGAGAGCTTTTCCAGATCCCACTGGTAGCGATCTTTGTTGTAGTAGTCCATCCAATCGGCGACAACAGCTTGAACCTGCTCATAGGTGTCACACCCGGCAATCAGAGCAGCAATCTCATCCTTCATGTGACCGAAGAAGCTCTCCTGCGGCGCATTATCCCAGCAGTTTCCCTTCCGTGACATAGACTGCACGAAGGAAGCATCCTTGAGCTTCCGGATAAAGGCGTTGCTGGTATAGTGGCAGCCTTGGTCGCTGTGGATAAGGGTTTCATCATCAAGGGTAGCACCATGACTTTCAATCAAAATGTTTACCGTTTCGAGAACGAAGTCAAGTTCAAGCGATTCGCTAAGTACATACGCGAGTATTTGCATTGTATAAGCATCCTTAATGACGGATAGGTAAAAGAACACACCACAGCAGGGAATATATGTAATATCTGTAAGCAATACTTTTCGAGGACCATACTCCTTGAACTGTCGTTGCAGTAGGTTGTCGGCAATTGCATCAGTTTTGATGGCTTTAGCCATGCGCCGATAGGGATTGGCTTTTCTAATAGGGCATACAAGCCTGTATTTGTGCATCAGACGTTGTATTTTCTTGGTGTTCATAATAACAGGCGGATTCATATGTAAAAGTCTCATATGGATGCCTCGGATGCCTTTATCGTAGCCTCTGAATTGGTAGGCTTGGAGTATAAGTTCAAAATCAGCTTGATCCCTAGCTTCCTTTTCGGAACGCTTGTCAGAAGAGTGAAGCCAGTAATAATATCCGGATCTGGACACTCCGGCAATTTCACAAAGCTCACTTATATTTTGTAGATTGCCTTCCTGAGAAACAATTTCATGGATGATTTCATATTTAGCATTTGGTTTGTCCATGATCAAGTCCTTGGCTTTTTGTCGTTGTCCAGCTCGGTAATTTTTTTTAGAAACTCTACTTGCTGTCGCAGGTATGTCAGTTCACGTTGCATGGCAGCAACGGACTGTTGTGCAGGCATGGTGTTATAATCGGTGTTTTTGGGCATTTCAGCCTTGGTTCGGCATGGAGTCTCTATTAGTCCTTTGCCACTGTTAAGTCGATTCCTTAGACGGCGTGGAAAGCTGTAGACACGATTGGCACCAAGCACAGATATATCATAGCCCATGCTGGCGAAGATTTCAGCACTGGATTCACCGGCTTCATAGCGTGACAGAAACAGGTTCTGAAACTCAAGGGTGAACCAGATATGGTAGTAGTCAACTTTGCTGGTAAATGGATTGGCAGCGAGCTGTTCCATTTGTTCTTCAGTGAATTTTGAATTTGTGTGATGTTGAGTCATAATTGATTACCTCCGTATTACTTTTTGATTATACATCCATTTTTGGTATGCGAAAAGTATCGTGTCCAGAAAATGGGGTTTTTGATAAAATACCGTGTCCAGAAAACGGGGATGTCACCAAAATGGTGTGTCCAAAATCTGGAAAATTTAGAAAGGGGAGTGTCCAGTTTATGGGATACAGTTTATCTTTAGACAGACAGACAGACAGACAGACAGACATAATCTGTCTTTTTGGTATGTTTCAATTTTATATAGAGAAAAATAATATGCACTTTTTTGCCCGTGAGGATACGGCGAAAGAGTGCATTTTATTTTAACACAAGATGTGTTTGACATAAGAAATATATTTAGTCAGAGATAAAATAATAAACGTAAACGGTACATAATGGGTACCTCGTAATCATCCATAAAAATTGAGATAATGATGTGTAACCTTTTACTCAAGTGTGAAAAGTGTGTACACACACTTTTCACACTTGACACAACAAAGTATATAAGGAGGCACATTATGACAGATACCAGACTTGCAACAAAGCAGATTCGTATTAAGGAATGGTCTATGATTTTTAAAGACCGTATCGAAAGTGGAATGAGGGTTGATGATTTTTGCAAAAGCCGGGGGATATCCCGCGATGCATACTATTATTGGTTGAGGAAGGTAAAGGATGCAGCCATCGAGGCTTCCGGTGTTAAGTTCGTCGAGTTGAAAGAGCCTAAACAATTACCTGCTCCTACTAAAACTGAATCTGTTGAAAAGAACTTTATACCGCAGGCAAGCATAACAATAGGAAAAATGAACATATCAGTGAACAGCAACACACCAAAAGAACTAATCAAAAATCTTATCGAGGTGGCTGCCAATGTTAAATGATGCTGATGGATTTTCAAAAGTAATAATCGCTGCAGGGTATACCGATTTGAGGCGTGGAATCGACGGACTTGCATCTATAATCAGATTTAAGTATAAGCTCGATCCGTACGAGAAAAATGTTCTCTTTCTTTTCTGTGGAAAACGTACAGACAGAATAAAAGGATTATTATGGGAGGGTGACGGATTCCTGCTTCTTTATAAAAGACTTGATGTCGGTGCCTTCTCATGGCCGCGAACCGTCGATGAAGCTATGCAGATAACTTCGGAGCAATACAGATTTCTTATGGACGGTTTTGATATAGTTGCAAGGCGGCCTATATATGAGATAGATCCGCCACTCGAAACTGCATAAATTTTCTTTGTGCAAAACGTAGAAAATTTTAACTGTTTTAAAGGCTGTAATACAATGTTAACTTGTAAGTGATCATTTGACAGCAGCCTATTACATTAGTCTTTGTAGTCGCCAATAATAACCTTTATAAGCCGCATTTTTTGTTTTTAAACCTACAAAAAAGGCTTTTATATGAGGCGTATACAAGGCGTGAGCAATAGGCATTTTGACGAATTTAAAAACTTCTGAAATTCGCATAAAATAAGGATCCATGATATAATAGTCCCATAAAGGAAGGTCTGTTATATGAAGAAAAAGTTTACTGAAAATCAGCTTAATAATCTTAATCAGAAAGAACTTATAAAACTTGTTTTATCACAGCAGAAGGAACTTGAAGAACTCGACAACAGATTCCAGAAGTTTATGGAAGAAATCGCTGTTGCAAACAGACAACGCTTTGGAAGGTCAGCAGAATCTTTTGAGCCTGATGGACAGATATCGTTTAAGGAAGTCGACGGAACCGTAGTATTCTTTAATGAAGCAGAAGCAGTCTGTGATGAGGAGGCAAAGGAGAATCCTGCTCCGATAGCAAGAAAGCCTCGTCCAAAGGGTAAAAAACAGGCTGATATAAGTAAACTTGAGGTTGTTTCAACATCAGAATACTATATGACAGAAGATGAGCTTTCTGATATTTATAATGATGAAGGCTATAAAAGGCTGCCGGATGAAATAATTAAGCGGTATTATTTTGTACCGGCAAAGGTAGGAATTGAAGAGATACATATCGGAGTGTACTCCGGTAAAAAGAGTGACCGGATAGTAAAAGCAAAGTTTCCTGCATATCTTATGAGAAACAGTCTTGTATCACCTTCTCTTGAAGCAGGAATAATAAATGCCAAGTATGTAAATGCAGTACCTCTTTACAGAATAGAAAAACAATTCGAGGCAGATGGTCTTGATATAACAAGACAGGAAATGGCAAGATGGACTATAGCAAGTGCAGAAAGATATCTTTCGGTTTTGTACGATCATCTTCATGAAAGGATGTATCAGTATCATGTGCTTCATGCAGATGAAACACCTGTACTTGTAAACAAGGACGGAAGAGATGCCGGTTCAAAAAGCTACATGTGGGTATATAAAACCGGAAGGCTTTATAATAATCCGATTGTTCTTTATGAATACCAGAAGACAAGAAAATCGGATCACCCCAGAGAGTTCCTGAAAAACTTTTCCGGTATCTGTGTAACAGACGGATATCAGGTTTATCACACCATAGAAAAAGAACGTGAAGACCTGAAAATAGCCGGATGTTGGGCTCATTGCCGGCGACGATATGATGAAGCATTAAAGGCTATGTCAAAGGGCTCACAAAAAGAAAGCCTGGCATACAAGGCACTTGTAATGATACAAGCCATATATGATGAAGACAACAAGTTAAAAGAACTTCCGCCTGAGGAAAGACTGTCAAGAAGACAGCTTACGGTAAAACCTCTGGTAGAGGCTTATTTCACATGGTGTCATGAACACGAAAGCAGAATATCATCAAAAAATAAGACCGGTAAAGGAATAGAATACTCTTTAAATCAGGAAAAATATTTAAAAGTATTTCTTGATGACCCGTATGTTCCACTTGACAATAACAGTGCCGAGCAGTCAATCAGAAGCTTCTGTATCGGCAAGAAAAATTTTGTAATGATAGATACGATATCAGGCGCAAAGGCAAGTGCGATTATATACAGTCTTGTGGAAACAGCCAAAGCCAACAACCTGAACGTATATGAATATATGAAACATTTGCTTACAGTAATACCGAATCATATGGACGACCACAATACTGATTTTTGTGAAAGTCTGTTGCCATGGTCAGATTCATTACCGGAAGAATGCAAGAAGAAAAAATAAAAAAACAGCCGCCGGAAACGGCGGCATATCATTCAAAGGGTACTCGCTATAGAGCGTTTACATAAGGTTGATATCATTTACTGCTTACTATAATAAAAGCCGAACAACCATTTATGATTGTCCGGCTTTTATATATTGCTTTTATTTAATTCT
>CACWUI010000096.1 GCA_902764045.1 uncultured Lachnospiraceae bacterium | reverse complement strand
GCCCCTATCTTATCACCGGTGGCAAGCTCAAGGGTGTCTTCTTCAGAATCAATGTATTTTTCTATCTCATCAATAAGACTGTCGTCTATTTTTTCACCGTCTTTATTTATAAGCTTGATGCCGTTGTCATTAAAGGGATTGTGACTTGCAGAGATCATGATACCGCAGTCAAGACTGTCCACTCTTGTGATATAAGCCACACTGGGTGTGGTGGTCACGTGTAAAAGATATGCATTGGCTCCCGATGCGGCCAGCCCTGCCGCCAAAGCATACTCAAACATATAACTGCTTAGCCTGGTGTCCTTTCCTATGGCTACATGGGCTTTTCCGTCTTCATGTTCTTTACCGAAATAATAACCCAAATATCTGCCTACTTTGTAAGCATGCTCCACTCTGAGGGTAACATTTGCCTCTCCTCTGAATCCGTCTGTTCCGAAATACTTGCCCATTTCCTTCCGCCTTTCCTGTCAGCTGTTGTATCCTTCAGGGTTGTTCTTTTGCCAGTTCCATGAATCTGCACACATTTTATCGATGTCCCTTACCGCTTTCCAGTCCAGATCCTTCCCGGCCTTTGATGCATCACAATACATCTTAGCCACATCACCGGCTCTTCTGGGAGCTATATCATAGGGAATCTTTACTCCGCTTGCCGCTTCAAAGGCTTTCACAAGCTCGAGAACCGATGTGCCCCTGCCAGTTCCCAGGTTATAAATAAGGATCCCCTTGTCTGCCGGCACCTCTTTGTCAGGAAGCACGCCTATTTTCTTTAAGGCTTTTACATGGCCGTCCGCAAGATCAACCACATGGATATAATCTCTGATACCTGTACCGTCAGGCGTATCGTAATCATCACCAAATACAGAAAGCTTTTCCCTTTTCCCCACCGCAACCTGGGTTATAAAGGGCATAAGGTTGTTGGGAATACCGCTGGGATCCTCGCCTATCTTTCCGCTCTCATGGGCTCCCACCGGATTAAAATACCGGAGAAGCACTGCGGTAAGCTCACTGTCCGCCCCGGCAGTATCCATCAGAATATCCTCAAAAATAGATTTGGTCCTGCCGTAAGGGTTTGTGATCTCTCCCTTGGGACACTCTTCCGTAATTGGTATGATCTCCGGATCTCCGTAAACCGTAGCCGATGAAGAGAAAATGATCTTCTTAACTCCTCTTTCCATAAGCTTGTCAAGCATCTTTATGGATCCGATCACGTTATTTTTATAATACATAAGGGGTTCACGGACCGACTCCCCTACTGCTTTTAAGCCTGCAAAATGAATGCATGCATTGATATCGTTTTCATTTAATATCTTATCCAGAAGCTCTCCGTCGGCTATGTCTCCCTCATAGATCTTTATCTTCTTTCCCGTAAGTCCCTCAACTCTTTCGATGGCCTTTTTATCGGAATTGCAGAAATTATCAAGAACCACATATTCATACCCTGCATCGGAAAGCTCCACCAGTGTATGAGTACCTATGTATCCGGCTCCGCCGGTAACAAGAATCGCCATATTGTCCTCCTTCGTTTTTCTCTAATATTTTATTATAACATATTTTATTCAACTCCGATCATCAGATCAAACTTTCCAGCTACAGTCTGCAGATATTTATTATCCTTACCGGCAACGGCAAGCAACGGAGCGTAGGCATCTCTTCCGCTTATGTTAAACATATAGGGCACAGATCTGAAGTGATGGACGTAGTCTGCCACAAAATCCTTTATACCCTTCTGTATCTTCCTTATGCCTTCCTGATTGGCGTCTTCTTTTCCGAAATTAAAAACAGTCTCTCCATTTTCATTAATGCCGAAACCCGTAAGCTGTTTGCTTGGAGAAGAAAGAAGCAGTTCCCAGAACACATTAAAATATCTGTTGGGATCATGTTTTTTAAGAAGATCACGGTTTAAGCTTTGTGAATACATATAAGGCACAAGCCTTCCCGTCTGAAGAAAGCTCTCGCTTGCATCCGGCTCCGCATTATGAATGGTATTGGTTCCCGCAATGATCCCAGTTATATCACAGTCAATATCCCACTCATTTTTACAAAGGGTATCTAAGGCAATGGCACCGCTGCCGGCCCAGCCGACATCCACTGCACACGCCTTTTTACATCCATCAAGTTCGCTTTTTATATATTTATATGCACCTTTCCGCTCAGGCTCATAAGCTTTGACTATTTCATCAAACCGGTCATTGAGAAAACTTTTCAGTCTGCATGAATTTCTGTGGGTAAGCTTATCTGACGTGTTTAATCCCGTTTTTTTCCAGTCATCGGTTTCCGATAAAAACTTAATTCCCATGGACTCGAGAACTTTTTCAATAGTTACTGACTGATTCACTTTGTTGAAGATATACCGCTTATAATAATCATATCTGTTTTCCTTTATCATAAGCTTGGTCCCCACGGCCCTTGACCAGTACAGATACGAAACATTGTCCCCGGGGAAAAGCTTCTCATAGACCTGCTTTAAGATATCACCGTCTCTTGCAAGGAAAAGCAGCTTGTCTATATTATAATCTTTGTAATAACGATGTATGAATCCGCAGTACCCAAGCACAAAAAGACCTCCGTAAATATATCCGTATTCGTATTCCATGGAATACCTGCCTATACCGCTGTATAGTCTTTTGTTTACCACGCCTCTGTAGGCCCCGCCGATCATGGGGCTTAAGTCGTATGAGCGACTGTTAAAGGCTTCTTTGTCCGCATTGGGGTAAAATAAAACATCATGACCTGCTTCCTTTGCTCTCTCTGAATCGCTTATCTTATTATCACCCACGTGGATTATTTTTTTATGTGGATAGTCATTTTTTATCTTGCGGTAAAGTCCGCCGTCGGATTTGCTGCAGCCGTACTCACAGGATACATACAGTTTTTCAAAGCCCGTAAAACCGTTTTTTTCGAGGATTTCTTTTAAGAACTCTCCGGGAAGATATATATCGGATGTGATAACGATCTGTTTGCCCTCTTCTTTTACAATGTCATAGATCTTTTTCATGAAAGGATTGGCAAAGCAAAATTCACGCTCCGTTTCCAGTTCTGTCTTTATGCCAAGATCCGCGGGGATCCCGGTCTCTTTCTCCATGCGGTTCCATATATCCTGCAATGTAACCTCATTTGTATCATGGGTCTGCTTTTTATCTTTCCTTGATAAAAATTCCTGTTCGATCCTTATTCTTTTAAAATCAAGAAATCCCAGCCTTTCTCCCATAATGAAAAAAATATCCACAGGCTCGGAAAAGGGTCTGAAGATCAAAGTGTCAAATATATCAAAAGATACCACGTCTGACCCGGATAGTTTTTGTATAAACTTATCAACACTGCCCATGACCTGTGCCGCCTTAGCAGATTCGCTAATGTTAAGAGGGACATGTCTGTCTTCGTAAACGCTGATATTGGCAGGCATATCCAGATCCTTTTTTCTTAAGATATAATACTCCGCATTCATTTCAAGAAGCTTGGCATAAGAATAAATGCGTCCCTTTTGGTCCGCATTGTCATGGAGCCTGTGATAACGCTCCCTTATTCCGCTGTGTCTGTTTACCAGAAAATCATAAATCTTCATTCGCATAACCGGTACCTGCTTTTCTGTATTTCTCTACTGCTTCACGAAGTCCTTCTTTTACCTTTTTCTCAACCGATATCCTTTTTAATTCATTTACCTTCTCACAAGGCAGCTTATAAGCGATCCTTAAGGGTCTCTTTCCTATAGCCTCTGCAGATCTTACATTCAAAAGCTTTTGATGAAGCCTGTCACCGTCGGTGGTATATACCCATTCCGGTCCTTTAAGAAAATCCTCCATGGCAAGAAGCGCCATGATTTCAGAGTCACAGTCATGATTATTCTTGTAAAGCTTTAGACTGTTACGCCATCTCTTCAATATCCCGTTAGCCGCTTCGTTTATGCTTTTTTTATCGCCCCCCATACTGTTTACTATCATGGAATTTCTGATGTCGTAATATGCTGCCACATGCGTCCCGCGCTTTAATGGGCTTTCATGCCATGCCTGGATGCCGTTTAAAATAAGAGGTTCTCTGCCCATACGCAGACCGTATTCAACATCGTCACAATGCAAGAACAACGGAAGAGGGTTATTGTCCTTTGCAAAACGAAAAGGCACGCACAGATACCAGAACCCGCCGTACTCTCCTCTCCCATCGTTATTCATATCGGGAATTATCTCCCGTCTGGTCATGTCTTCGTTTCCACCTACATGCCTGATATCGCCGCAGTTCCAGATTTCCGCTGCAGTATGCTGTACCCAGGGGACATCCGAAAGAAACATACGCCCTGCAAGCGGTCTGTCTGAGTATTCGGGCTTCACATAGGATAAAAATGAAAGTGTTCTTTTAATAGTTTCCGCATTTACATATGCATCGTCATCCATGAAGATCACATGTGTAAAGTTCTTTTTGTCCCGATCATTTCTTACAAGCTGAAGACCTCTTGTAAAGCCACCGGCGCCTCCCGTGTTTGAATTTCTGCAAACAACAAGACTGTCTTTGGTTCTTTCCTCAAGTTCTCTTTTATTATCGATCACATAAAGAACTAAGCCCTCAATTCCTCCAAGCCTGTCTATGGTGGCATTTACCTCATCGCACCTGCCGTATGTGGGAATAATAGCCGCGGCTCTTACCTCTGCACATGGTTTGTCATCAGTAATGAACCTCATGGACTTTATCACCAGACCGCTCCCCGCTTCCGCTTCAGCCTGAAGATAACCTCCATTTCCTTTAAAGTCAGGAGTCAGAACCACCACGGTGTCTGTGGAAAAGTCAATCTTCTTAAACGCTGTTTCTCTTTTTTTACCGTTATCCATGTGAAAAAGACGCAGGATCCCCTCTCCTCTGCATACAGCTTCAAGATAAACGCTTCCCACGATCGTACAATCATGCCACTTTTTTATATCAAAGACGTTCATGTATGTATCAAATGTCACAACACCACCCGGGGAAACAAACAGACAGTCTCCGTTTACAGCAGCACTGCCGTTACTTCGAAA
>CACWUI010000095.1 GCA_902764045.1 uncultured Lachnospiraceae bacterium | reverse complement strand
GTGTCAATGGTACCGCTGTCCCTTACCACATTCCAGCCGCCGTCTTCTCTTCTGACTACATCAATAGCAGAGATCACTGATTCCGGGCCGAACTTTTCGGAAGCCCGGGTAATTATCTCCGGATCCAGAATTGCCGCTGAGTTGATGGATATCTTGTCTGCACCGGCCTCCATAATGGCTTCTATATCCTCTATGGTCTTTATTCCGCCGCCAATGGTAAAAGGAATACTTACTTTGTCCGCAACTTTTCTTACCAGATCCAGTGTGGTCTTGCGACCGTCCGTGGTCGCGGTAATATCAAGAAGCACAAGTTCGTCAGCGCCTTCTGCAACATATGCTGCTGCAGTTTCCGCCGGGTCACCCGCATCTCTAAGATCAACAAATGAAATACCTTTTACAACGCGTCCGTCTTTACAATCAAGACAGGGAATAATCTTTTTTACATCCATCTTTTTTTCCTCCTTGCAATCCTTTGTTCAGATTAGAGTATAACACAGGTTTACCCAAAATCAACAAATATTACCTTTCATCGCCTTATCTTTTTCAGATTTTCCGGTCAATGTGACACTTATGATCTGTCCGATAATATCAGGATCTTTTTTTTCGACTTCCGCAAATACCTTTACATAATCGGGTGTATGCCCCGTAATAAAAGTATCCCCGTCTTTAAACGCATACTCTTCTGCCAGTATCTCCACTCTTGAACCGACCCTTTCCTTCAACACGCGTTTTGTAAGTTCCTGTCCCTTTGAGATAAGCAGAGCGCTTCTTAACTTAGCTGTCCTGCCGTCAACAGGATCGGGCATCTCAGCCGCAGGTGTCCCTTTTCTTGGAGAAAACGGAAAAACGTGTATATCAAAAAAACCGGCCCGCTCCAAAAAGTCATAGGTAGCTTTAAATTCTTCTTCCGTTTCGCCCGGAAAAGCCGTGATGATATCAGTGGTTATGGACGGCTCGTCGTAATACTTCCTGAGAAGTCTGCATTTATCAAGATAATCTTCTGTAGTATATCCCCTTCGCATCCGCTCCAGTACAGTATCGCAACCGCTCTGCAGCGACAGATGAAAATGAGGGCAGAGTTTTGTAACAGGCCTGATCTTTTCAAGAAATCCCTCCGTTATTAGCTGCGGTTCAAAGGAACTTATTCGTATACGTTCAATACCCGGGATCTCATTTAATGCAAGCACCACGTCGGCGATGTCCGTGCCATCCTTAAGATCCGCCCCGTAAGATGAAAGATTTATCCCCGTAAGAACGATCTCCTTTACTCCTTCTTTTGAAAGATCCGTGACCTCATGGGTAATATCGGAAAGGCTACGGCTTCGTATCCTTCCTCTTACATACGGGATAATGCAATAGCTGCAGAACCTGTTGCAGCCGTCTTCTATCTTTATGAATGCTCTGGTGTGGCGCGGCTTATGACTTACTTCAAGTCTTTCATAATCCGCATCTTTACTTATATCCGAAACCCTGCTTATCTTTTCCGCATTTTGTTTAAATTCCTCAATGCAGCCTGTAAGCAGATGCTTATCGTTTGAGCCCAGGCAAATATCCACAGGCTCGTTTTTTAAGATCTCTTCAGCATTGACCTGGACAAAACAACCCACGGCAACGATTATCGCCTCACCGTTTTTGCTCTTTGCCTTATGTATCATCTGTCGGGATTTTCTGTCGGCTATATTAGTTACGGAGCATGTATTTATAACATAAACATCCGCCGGCTCATCGCCGTTAAAATCAACTATGTCGTAGCCGGCCTCCTTTAGTGACTGCTCCATGGCTTCAGCCTCGTATGCATTCGTCTTACATCCCAGATTGTGGATCGCTGCTTTCATCAAACCTCCGGAATACCTGCGAGCCCCTTCTGAAGCTCTTCGTCGGTAGGAATATGGTCGCTCATCTTGCCGTCATTAAACTGCTCGTATGCCTTCATATCAAAGTATCCCGTTCCCGTAAGACCGAAAATAATGGTCTTCTCCTCACCTGTCTCTTTGCACTTAAGAGCCTCATCAACTGCGCTTCTTATGGCGTGTCCCGACTCGGGAGCCGGAAGGATGCCTTCTGTCCTCGCAAAAAGCGTGGCCGCTTCAAATACCTCGGTCTGCTCAACTGCCACAGCCTCCATGAGACCGTCATGATAAAGCTGTGAAAGCACGGGGCTCATACCGTGATACCTGAGTCCCCCTGCATGGCTGGCTGAAGGTATAAATCCGTGACCCAGGGTGTACATCTTAGCCATGGGGCAGACCATTCCCAGATCCGCAAAATCATATGCAAATCTTCCTCTTGTAAAACTGGGGCATGAGGCGGGCTCTACTGCTATGATCCGATAGTCAGCCTCGCCTCTTAACTTCTCCCCCATAAACGGAGAGATAAGTCCTCCGAGATTTGATCCGCCTCCGGCACAACCGATAACGATATCAGGCTTTATATCGTATTTCTTACATGCGGTCATTGTCTCCATACCGATGACCGACTGGTGAAGAAGCACCTGGTTCAGCACGCTGCCCAGCACATATCTGTAACCTTCGGACTTGGTGGCAACCTCTACCGCCTCAGAGATGGCACAGCCAAGAGACCCGGTAGTTCCGGGGTTTTCCTCATTTATCTTTTTTCCTATCTCAGTGTCCATGGAAGGAGAAGCCGTAACTGACGCTCCGTAAGTACGCATAACCTCACGCCTGAAAGGTTTCTGCTCATATGAAACCTTAACCATAAACACCTTACAGTCAATTCCGAAAAATGCACTTGCCATGGAAAGTGCCGTACCCCACTGACCGGCTCCCGTCTCGGTAGTAACACCTTTAAGCCCCTGCTCCTTTGCATAGTATGCCTGTGCAATAGCTGAATTAAGCTTATGACTTCCGGAGGTATTGCTTCCCTCAAACTTATAAAAGATCTTTGCGGGAGTATCCAGCGCCTTCTCAAGAAATTCAGCATGAATAAGGGGTGAGGGACGATACATACGATAAAAATTCTGTATTGCCTCAGGGATGGGAATATCCCTTGTATCATCATCCAGCTCCTGCTTTATAAGCTCATCGCAGAAAATGGGCTGCATCTCCTCAAATGTAAGGGGCTGCTTTGTCCCGGGATGAATAAGGGGCGCAGGCTTATTCTTCATATCCGCCCGGACGTTGTACCAGGTGGTGGGTATCTCATTTTCCTCAAGATATATTTTGTAAGGTATTTCCGATCTGCTCATTTATGCATATCTCCTTTCGGTTTTCCGTATAATTTTATATAATATTACAATACGGAAAAATTATAAATACTTTTTCTTGACTTTTTTCCTCAAACTGATAAGGTTTTTATATCTGTTAATCAAATGTATTTAAAAGGAGTTCATAATCTTATGACAAAGTTGGTATTGATCAGACACGGACAGAGTGAATGGAATAAGTTAAATCTTTTTACGGGCTGGGCAGATCCTGACCTCAGCGAGCAGGGACATGCCGAAGCCGCAGAGGCAGGCCGCATACTTAAAGAAGAAGGATACGATTTCGATAAATGCTACACCTCTTACCTTAAGCGCGCCATCCACACCTTAAATCATGTGCTTGACGAGATGGACAGGAACTGGCTTCCCGTGGTAAAGGCGTGGCAGCTTAATGAGCGCCATTACGGCGCCCTTCAGGGATTAAACAAGTCTGAGACCGCAGAAAAGTACGGCGAGGATCAGGTAAAGATCTGGAGACGCTCTTACGCAACCTGCCCTCCCGCTCTTGAACCTGATGATGAAAGAAATGCGGCAAAGCAGCCTATGTTCAGGAACGTAGATCCAAAGGACGTGCCTCTTACGGAAAGTCTTGAGGTGACCGTAAAGCGTGCCATTCCTTATTTTGAAGAGGTTATAAAGCCGGATATGCAGGCAGGAAAGCGCATTCTTATCGCTGCCCACGGAAATTCCTTAAGGGCTCTTGTGAAATATTTTGACGGATTGAGCGATGATGAGATCACGGGATTAAATATCCCCACGGGAATTCCTTTTGTTTATGAATTTGACGATGAATTTAACCCGGTGAACCATTACTATCTGGGTGATGAAGAAAAGATCAAAGAGCTTGCGCAGGCTGTTGCAAATCAGGGAAAAAGCAACTAAAACCTGTTGTGTTTTCCTGCCCTCCCTATTATAATGTTGTATGTAGCTAATAAACTTCAAATCATTATTTTAAGGAGGGCTTTCCTATGGCCGACAATGCAGTACTCGCAAGAAATGTAGATGGCGCGCCTGTATGCGATATATGCTCACAGACAGTAGCTTTCTCACACTACAATCATTTTTCCGCTCAGCTTCCCGTTGACGCTTCAGGTCAGCTTGTTGCAGGCGGCATCAAAGAGCAGGCACAGCAGTGCTTCACAAACTTAAAAACTATCATTGAAGGCATTGACCGCAAGTTAGAGGATACCGTAAGAGTTTCCATTTTCTTAAAGGATATCAACGACCTTGATGCGGTTAATGAGGTTTATAAAACATTCTACAAAGATTATCTTCCTACAAGAACAGTCGTAGCTGTTGACGCACTTCCCATGGATGGTGCATTACTTCAGGTTGACGCAGTTCTTTCACATGGTCTCGGAACTATTCCGAATGCACCTCAGGCAGATGATCTTATTATTTTGGCAAGAAATACGGACAAGGCTCCCAAGTGCGAAAACGCAACTCAGACCTGCGCATTCTCACACTATAACAACATCACTACACAGCTTCCTATCGATCCTGCTACAGGCAGCCTCGTATCCGGCGGTGTAAAGGAGCAGCTGAACCAGTGCTTAAGAAACGTAAAGAATATCGTTGAGAGCATTGATGTTCCTATCGATGACCTTGTAAAAGTAACCATCTTCACGAAGGATGTTTCAAAGATCGATGAGATCAACGAGATCTACAAGACATACTTCCCCGACTCAGCGATCGCAAGAACCGTTGCTTACTATCCCGCACGTTCTGTTGTTGAGGTAAAGGATCTGCCTAAGGGTGCAGATATTGCCGTAGAGGCTGTTGTTTCCCACGGTGACGGAACTCCTCCCCAGCTTGTTGAGGACAGACATGGTCTTATAGTAGAGCCCAACAACACAGACAAGGCTCACAGATGCCCCATGACCACCCAGACTGTTGCATTCTCACACTACAACAATATCTCCGGTCAGCTTCCCGTTGACGCTGACGGAAACATGGTTTCAGGCGGAGCAGGTGAACAGACTGAGCAGTGTCTTGCAAACATCAAGGCTATCGTTGAGAGCGTTGATCACAAGATGGAAGACGTTGTTAAGGTAAATATCTATCTTGCCGATATGTCAGCACTTGCAGAGGTTGACGCAGCATACAAGAAGTTCTTCCCCGACGGCACTCCCGCAAGACGTGTGGTAGGCGTTGCTAAAAACGTTAAAGGTGCTGCTGTTCTTATCGATGCAGTTGTATCAAATGCTGAGGGTACACCTCCCATCATTTGATCAGATTTAAACTTTTATTAAAAAAAGACTCCGGAAATAATATTCCGGGGTCTTTTTTAACGGGAGGCACGCCTACCGAAATCTTCTGGTAAATTCCTTTTTTGCATAAAGCATCCACTTATATCCGGCGTAGGCCCGCAAATGATGACCTATGTTTTTTCTTCCCCTTACTGCGCTTCCTTCGTACCACGCACTCTCCTTTACCTTGCCCTTTGAAAGCCCCGTCATGATCCGTATCTTATTCCAGGGATGATTAGATGCCAGTTCTTCCTGTGTCAGGACTGCTGCAGTTTCCTGCTCATTGGTATCAAGCACATCGTCGGAAAAAGGAAGACTGCCGTAAACACAGGCCTCTCCGTATGTGGGCTTACCCATGAAAATATCCAGAAGCCTGCCGATCATCTGCCTTTCCTTATCGGTATTTATAAGCGAGAGATCATCAGCATTGATCCCCTTTTCCGAAAGCTCCTCCGCCAGGTTTGAAGCATATTTCCTGATATACCCTTCCGTTCTTAAAATGAACTTCTTATTCTCGTCTCTGATCTGCGCAAAGACCGGGGAGAAATCCCCGTTCCTTTCCTCATACCGGAGTGTCATTCCGTGTGGCGCGGAAAAAATACTCTCAAAAAGACAATTACTGAAATATATCTTTCTTCTTACCCCATGTTTTTCACTAAAGTAATAGCAATGATAATCATCGGGGTCCACATCTGCAGGCAGCTCGTAAAGCCCCCAGTAATACCCTTCAGGCCTGAAAGTCTTTCCGTCATTTTCCTTTTCATGAATATGATGGATCAGAGTGGCAATAACCTTTTGCATGGAGCCGACCCAGCCGCTGTCCACAAAAGCAAATCTCACATCATCAAGAAGCCCCTGACTCCTGATATAGCCTTCAAGAGCAGGATACTCTTCCTCAGATCTTTTTTGGGTAAATTCCGTAAAATCACGGGACGCCTCAAGCTGCTTTCTTATGACCCCCAGTTCGCTGTACGGAACGATCTCCTCCGGCCTTCTTGATATTTCAGAGCAAATTTTTTCTTTTTCCCCGTCACTTAAGCCCGCCCTGTTTAAGATCTTGTCCACCGTCACGTCTATACCGCCGCGGCAGATATAATCAAAAGCCTCTGTCATATTCAAATGAAACACAGGTATCCTGACTGAATATCTGGAGCAGCAAAGATAACGGCAATCTATGGGAATATCCAGTTTCTCACAAAGTATCCTTGCCGTCACATACATAAAGTAACCGTCTCTCGCAAGAAAATACAGTCTCTCTGTCCCCTTCTTCGCGGCCTCACCCAGCACCCATAACACATATGCATTTATAGCGGGTCCCAGTACATATGCGCTTGAATTTAACATCACATCTGCTCTGCTCTCCCGGGCACAGTCAAACCGGCTTTCTTTCTCCAAACGCTCTGCAGGTTCAAAAAGATGATCCGACTCCGACAGGATGGCCCTGTATCTGGCATGCCTTTTTTTTGTAGTGTCTTTCCACATATCATCCGTTCCTTAATGACTTCTTCAAAAACATCTGAACCTTCCCGGGTATCATAGACATAAGCACCGGTTTAAAAACATACCTGTAATTTCCGGGAGACAACATATCCAGTCTTTTAAAACCGCTTTTTCTCACACGGCACTCCTCTAAGGCACAGCTAAAGGTGCGTCTTTTATAGCTGTTCTCATCCTCCCTGTAGCCGTAAAGCTTTTTTGGTATGTTGTATCCCTTACAGCCTTTAGAATAAAGCCTCATAAAAAGCTCGTAATCCTCCGCTCTTTTCAGATGCCTGTACCCTTTGTTTTCCTCAAATACTCTTCTTTTAAAAATGACCGACGAATGCATAAAAGGCGAAAACTCAAGAAAATCCTTTTTTTCGGGAGCAATGGGCATATGTCTTACACCCCAGGTGCCGCCGTCATTTATCAAAAAAGCATCCGTACCGCACCAGTCAGCATCTTCATGGCTTTTCAAAAACCTGATCTGCTCTTTTAATCTTTCAGGATGACATACATCATCCGCATCCATTCGTGCCAAAAAATCTCCCGAAGAGTATCTGATACATTTATTAAGGGAATACCCCAATCCCCTGTTTGAGCTGTTTTTAATGAGACGTATCCTGTCATCGGATGCCGCAACCGTTTCAAAAAGCCCGGCAAATCTTTTGTCAGAACCGTCATCACAAATGATCATCTCCCAATCCGTAAAAGACTGATCTATGATGGATCTGACCGCATCCTTAAAATAACGTGGTTTCGCGGGATCATATACACTCATTATCACACTGACTTCAGGTTTCATAATCCGGCATCAGTCTCCTCATAGATTTTTTTCATAAGTGGTCTGACATTTTTTATATCAAACTTCCCTGCTGTTTCCCTGCAGCACTTTTCCATATCCTGTCTTTTTTCCGGGGAAAGGCTCTGCATTTTTTTAATGCCTGCTGCAAATCCCGAAGGGCTGTCTGCGGGACACACGAAACCGTTTTCCTTATTTCGCATATACTCTTTTGTACCGCGATTGTCTGCTGCGATAACAGGAAGTCCGCTTGCCATGGCCTCTATGGCAGCCATTCCGAGGCCCTCTCTTACCGAAGGAAATACAAAGGCATCCGCGGCATACAGGTAGTCTTCCACCTCTGTACAATATCCGTACAGAGAAACCCTGTTCTTAAGACCGTACCGCAATATCTTTTCTTTTAAAAATCCTCTCACGGGACCGTCTCCGCAGATCCCGTATCTTATCTTTTTATTTTTCAGGATGGCAAGGGCATCCAAAACTATTTTATGATTCTTATTGGCACAAAGTTCGCCCACGGACAAAAGAAAGAATTCATCCTTTTTCATGCCGAGTCTGTCACGCATCCCGTCTCTCACTTTTGCCTTTTTTTCAGCATTGAAACGTCCGGTGTCGGTTCCCTCGCCGGGGATCCTGTAAACCCTGCCGCCGGGTTTTAGCTCAAAGCTTTTTGCACGTCTGTAATCTTCCCTGTTTATGGTAATGATGGCATCGGTGTATTCTGCCAGCTTTCTTTCCGCCATATCATACATTTTGTAATAGGCGGGGGCTCCGTTGTAATAATGAAATCCGTGGGTGGTATAAATAACCTTTACACCGCCAAGGCTTCTACCGACTAATCTGCCTAATGCGCCTCCCACGGGGGTATGACAGTGGATAAGATCTGTATCCAGGCTTCTTGCAAGACTAACCAGCCTGTCTTTGGCTTTTCTGTTTGTATTCAGATCTTTAGGTGATCTGGAGATGTCCACATGGTGAAAAACGACGCCGGAATCTTTTTTTATCTTCTCGTCAATGATATAACCGGGTGTGTTTGCGTTCGCTGCATAATGCACCTCATATCCCATGTCCTGTAATATTTTCACGTTGGACATTTCGAACTGGTATAAAAATCCGCTTACAGTTGTAATGTATAGTACCTTCTTCATAACGGTTAGATTATAACATAAACGTAACGCCGTGCGTTACTCGGGACACGGTGACAGTTCTCAGTCTCCCTGAAGGGAGACTTAAAAACCGTCCCCATGTCCCTCGGGGATTCAAAAACCGTCCCCATGTCCCTCGGGACTTAAAACAGCACGGCGTTACTAATCTGTACTTTACTTTTCATCCTTACTTCTGGGAATCGCCGTGGTCCGGC
>CACWUI010000094.1 GCA_902764045.1 uncultured Lachnospiraceae bacterium | reverse complement strand
CTGAAGTCCGCTGCCGGAAACTCCGAGTATGCCGGTCTGCAGCTTATCCACGCCTTCGGAAACACCTGAATTAAGTTCGTCCAGGCTTTTTCCGAGTTCTGATGAAATACCCTCAGTCAGTCCTGCCGAGAGCTGCGGCGCCAGATCATTTTTAAGTCCGCTCTCAATGCCGCTTATAAGCTGAGGCGCAAGCTGCTCCGTAAGTCCGTCAGATATACCGGTCTTAAGTGCAGAAGCAAGCTTAGTATCAAGCCCCTGCTTTACCTGATCCGGAATGCTTTTTACGGCGGCTGCGTTTTCGGTCAAAGCATCAGCACCCGCAAGCAAGGTCTCGCTGTTGGCAGAGAGCATGGACGCGCCTTGCTTTAGAGCTTCTGTTGAAGAGGACAGTCTTGCGCCGCTTTCCTTAAGGGCTGCTGCCGCTGCTTTTGCTCTATCAAAATCACCCGCCTCAACAAGGGCAATCAATTGGTCAACGCCTCCGGTATAGCTTTCAACTCCGGCAGCATATTCTGTTACATTGGCAGGAAAAGAAACGTAATTTTTACTTCCTTCTATATAAGAGGTGACACCTTCCGTAAATGTGCCAAGAGCCTGTGAGGCTTGCGAAGATTCGCCGAGTGCGGTATCGGTGGCGGATTGCACACCCTGATCTATTGCGGGTGCAAGAGTGTCCGCGCTTTTTTGTATGCCGGCAGAGATTGCCGGTGTAAGCTCAGTCAGAGTTTTATCAATAGCCCCATTCACGCCTGATGAGATTGAATCTCCAAGCTTAGAAGAAACGGAAAGCTTTCCCGCCTCAATTCCGTCTGATACGCTTCTTTGCAGAGTATTTAAGCCTTCCGAGACAGAGCTGATACCGGCTTCAAGCTTTGGCGCTCCCTGCGCAAGTGCTGCAGCGCCTGTTGAGAGCGTCTGCGTTCCGGATATTAATTCGGGGAGTTTACCGGTTCCTTCGGCAAGGGCAGTTGTTCCAGCCTTAGCCTCTGAGATACCGGCACTTAAGGTATTAAGATTTTCGGTTATCTTGCTATTTCCGTCGGAAAGCTGTGTAAAGCCTGCCGAGAGTTGCTTGTTGCCTTCGATGAGCTGACCGGTTCCGTCGGTTATAGTTTCCAAGCTTTCCGGAACGGCGTTTAGTTCGGCCACGAGAGTTTCCGTTATTTTGGAGGCTTCCTTTGACTTTACCTTATCCTTTAAGGTAAGCATGGCGCTTCGCAGCATAAGAGACGCAGTATAATTGCGCTTTTCATTGGCGCTGTATTCTATGGTAGCCTGTGTTTTAGTCTCAGTAGCTGCCGATGTAATGTCCTCGGAAAAGTCGGCCGGTATAGTTATTACCGCATAGTACTTATTATCGGTTTGAAGGCCGTTGCGTGCCGTTTCTTCATCAACAAACTCCCATTTCATGCTTGTGTTTTCTTTAAGGGAATCGGTAACATCCTTTCCGAAATTAACCTTTTCACCGTTATACTCGGCGCCCCGGTCAAGGTTCACTACAGCTATAGGCATCTTATCGGTATTGCCGTAAACATCCCACACCGAGGCTATATACGTAGTGCTGTATATCAGCGGTATGAGGCTGACTCCGATCATAAGGATAAGAGCCGTAAGCAGGATCTTTTTGTTTTTCTTTGCTTCTGACATAAGAATCACTTCCTAATACAATTATATTTTTCCAATACAATCATAGTCCGCGAAAGGCAACAAAAAAATAGACAATTGTCGTGTTGTGTCAAACTTAAGACATTTTACGATGATTGTCTAAAATTTTTAGCTGCAGATTATTAAGTCACTAAGAGGAGGTCATTAGTGGTAACCGCAGATGAAATTAAAGTTTATTATGACGGAGTACGGGTCGGAAAATCTCTCCACCAAAGCCTTTAAGCTTTTCAGGATAATGCTTTTTTCTGATTTGCGAGATCGCGCCCTCAGCGGATTTATTCCATTTCAGTTCTACAACCAGAGCCGGAAAGAATGAACCTTTCTTCCCGATGTATCCTTTCTATTCGGTCAGCCACCGCTTCTGCATCCATACCGCCGATAAGCCCTGCAATAGTTGCCTTTAGCCCCATGTAATCATAACTGATATATCTTAGCAGACTTTCAATAGATGAAGTCCCGGACCAGTAGGTATCGAATTCACCTGTGTATATCGCTTAATGTCCTTAAAAAATGATTGAACCTTTAAATATAGCAAAAAACCATTTAACGCAAAACCAAGAGCTTGTTCTTTTAGCTTTCATTAAAAGTACCTCATTCTCTTCTAATACAAAGAGAATGAGGTAAGCCAGTGCGGTTACGGATAGAAAAAAGTTTTGGAAGATGAATAACAATAAATTTTACAAATACTCAACAGGCAATGCTATCAAGTCATCTTGTAGATACATTTTTTTATCAATAAGACAGACTATAACGCCGGCTCCGCGTTTTTTTCCTGCGACATTATCTAAAACCGATGCCGTAGAGAGCATTCGTGCATTGGGATTTCCGGTCATCTTTATCTCAACAGGATAAAGCACACCATTCTCCTCAATGATAAGGTCTATCTCATTTTCAGAAGAGGATCTCTTATCCTTGCCTCTGTAAAAGAAGATGTTAAAACGGTAATCCTTGCCTGCATTTGTATAGGATTTTAAGATCTCGGAAACTACAAAGGTTTCAAACATATTACCTGCTACTGCTGAATTTTTCAGAGCATCTGCGGTTAGCCATCTGGTAAGATAACAGGCAAGTCCCGTATCCCGGAAGTATAGCTTTGGTGTTTTTATGGCTCTCTTCAATGCAGCAGGACTGAATGCCTGCAGGATATAGACTATGCCTGTCCGTTCTAAGACAGATATCCAACTTTTTACGGTAGGAAGACTAACGCCGATATCATTTGCTATATTGGAATAATTAAGCAGCTCTCCGGTTCTTGCTGCGGTTGCAGTCAAAAATTTTGTAAATGTAATACTGTCAGCAGCAATCAGCTCATTTACATCCCTCTCAAGATAAGTAGAAACATAAGAGGAATAAAAATCATGCCAATCCCTTTCTACATCATATAATTCAGGGTAAAAACCCTTATGGATGATCTCCCAGATATTATCAAAAGGTATTAATTCCTTTTCACGCTCCGAAAGGTAAGTCTCATTCGGACAAAATTCTTTATTAAAACCTATGCCCTTTATCTCCCTCGCGGAAAGCCCTGATAGCTCGGATATAGAAACTCTTCCTGCGAGCGATTCGCTGATGCCTTTCATAAGTTCAAGTCTTTGCGAACCGGAAAGGATAAACAAACCCCTATCATCACTTTTATCAGCGATAAGCTTTATTTCTTCCAGAACAGAGCTCTCCTTTTGTACCTCATCGATAAAAAGAGGGCAAGGATTATTCATAAAAAAAAGCACAGGTTCTTCTTTTGCCTGTACACGAGTAAGGCGGTCATCAAAGCTTACTGCATTATAATCCGGGAAAATGTGTCTGATCAAAGTCGACTTTCCGACTTGCCTCGCGCCGGTAATTAAAGTACACTTGCTTTGAGAGACTCTTTTTTTTAAAACTTCAGATATTGATCGTTCTATGTATGGCATATTATCGCACCTCTTTCGCGACTAATTTAAAGTTATGCTTTATTTTAGTCGCTAATTATTGCAAAGTCAAGATATACTGTTTACCGGCAAAGTAATTAAGTTAAGCACATGGTTAGACCCCTATGTTGGAATCTAACTATGAGCTTAACTAAATTACTTTGGCGCTAATTAGTAACTTTACTTGCTAATATATTAGCGAAATATTGCGTTTCATCGCAAATATCGCTAAAATATTAGCCCAAGGTGGTGATCTGATATGTTTCTTGAAACGCCATATGAAATGGCACTAAACACAGCAAAACGATTTCGGGAATTAAGAAAAAGGAAAAATATTACTATAAAAACAGTGAGTGAAAAAAGCGGTGTGCCTTATTCCACTGTCAAAAGATTTGAAAGACTGGGTGAGATTTCTTTCGTTTCACTTGTGAAGCTCGTATCTGCCATAGGAGAAGACGCTGAGATAACAGGTCTTTTTGCAAATGTAAAGCCCACATCCATAGAGGAGGTCATTCGTGGTAACCGCAGATGAAATTAAAGCGCGCAACATAGTGATACCGGGGAAGTATCTTTTGCCGCATCTGCAGATGTGACAAAAGATACTTCCCCGATATCTCAAGTAATAATTTTTTCTCTGTTGTCATTTTTTCTCCTTGATAATCATATTGATTGTATTAAGCCGATGATTGTACCAACTAAAGCGCCTATGATTAAATGCCACTTTAGTGATAAGTTTTTTGTATGAAAATTCTTTTTTGATAGAGCCAAGATAATACTTATTGAAATAGAAATCAGGCTGCCGATTAGTATACTTAGCCAGAGAGACATAGGACCTCCTTTATTACTTATTTTTGTAATATGCATATGCACGGAATAAAAATGCTATAAATTATTTTTTATATAATACACTTATCCGCCCCAACCCTTGAAACCAATTATTTAAAGACAAGGGGACGCTGCTTTTGTCTTGGAGAATTATTACAAATAGGAATAACAGAAAGACAAAAGCAACGTCCCCCTGTCTTCAAAACAAACAGAATTAAATTACAGCATAAAGCTTGGGAGGTTTTGATATGGCATTCGATTTGGCGCATAAAGCACAAAGAAAGATGTTTGAAGTAGTAGTAGATGCTGCGCTTAAGCACGCAGGTAAGGACAGACAGAAGGCTCTTATGTAGCTTGTTGATCTTGTTGAGAAGGTTCTCGGCGATGTATGGTCATCGGCAGCTTACCAGAGGTTCAGAGACATTTTTAATGATCCTAACAGTAAGTGGATGAAGTACGCTGACAGCCTTTTTGATGATATAGATCCTAAAATCATAAAGAACAGGGCTCTTAACTTAGGTTATGAGGCAGGCTTCAGAGGATTTAAGATTGCACAGCAGAACAAGGAAAAATACGGATGTTCAATTCCCTGGCTCGTGCTAATTGATCCAACCAGTGCATGTAACCTTAAGTGTACAGGCTGCTGGGCTGCTGAGTACGGTCACACGATCTCCCTTTCCTATGAAGATATGGA
>CACWUI010000093.1 GCA_902764045.1 uncultured Lachnospiraceae bacterium | reverse complement strand
GGTGACGACAGCAAGGATCGAACTTGCTAAATGCCATAAAACATATCGCCATTTAGTAATATGATTGAAGTGAGCATTATGCAGCAGGAAGCGGCAGTCTCAACGCTCCGCTCCCTGTGCCGTTATGTTATTCATTTATTTATGCCTGTTCTTTACAACTGACTCTGCAAATATCTTCATTACAGACTTTGCGTTACCGTCTTTGTCGATGTAATCGTCCGGCAGAAAACGTCCGGTAACTCTGATTACCGACTCAGAATACGCATCCTTTTCGATATTGCAGGAGTCAACAGGACACACGATAAAGATCTTTATAGGTTTTGTGTAACCGCCCTCTCTTTTCTTGCTGTTCATTGTGCAGTTAAGAGTCAACGCACTCTCTGTTGTCTTCTGCTCGTGACAGTAAGCTATCCAGTCAATGCAGTGATTATACTCCGCTCCGTCTGAAACATCTGCTAACCATATCTTGTCAGCCCAAAGTCTCTGAGCCGGTGTTACCTCTTTATCTTTCCCCTCATATTCGGTCGGCATGAATGTTCCATTTACCCTCACCGTCTGATGTTCATAACGATCAATGTTCTTTCCAAGAGTTGATTCAAGCCCCTCACACTTGCCCTTGATGCAGTTGACATCAATATAAATAGGTGCTGTAAATTCTTCGCTATCGTTCCTTTTCCTGTTTATAGTGCATTTCAGAATAAACATTTTCGGAGTTTCACGAACTCTGTAGCATCTGAGAGTGAAATTCTCACATACATTGTACTTATCCATTAAAAATATCCCTCACTTATTTTTACCGTTTTGAATATCCGGTACTATATTTCCTGTTTTTATTATACACGATTTGTATAGTTTTGTCAACACCTTTACAGTAGTTAATCTGTAAATCTTTCGTTATTGTTCAGTATTGTTTTTAGTCATATTAACAAAAAGCTCCCTCATTGAATATGAAGGAGTCTTTATGATGTTATTGAGTTATTGTAGCTGCTGCCATAGCCGAAACAAGTTCTTTCTTTATCTGTTTCTTGTCTTTGACCTTGTACTTTTCTGAGATCGTCTTTACTATGGTACTGCAATTACGAGAACCGTAGCGTTTGCTGAAGCGTTCCCATTCTTTTTTGTTTTTGAAGCATTCTCTTTTGAATAAAGTCACTGCTTCCTTCGGTGTCATAAAACATCACTCTTTCTTCCTGAAGTAATACCAGATAGCACCGCCTATAACGGCAAATATACCTACAAGGACAAAAGGAAAATGCCATTTGCTTTTCTCACCCTTGTAAGCAGTTTCTTCGCTTTCTGTTGTCTGCTGCGTTTTATCATCAACGATAATATCACCGAGGTCTTCTACGTCTGCCGGTTCGTAAACCCAGCCGTACTCAGGCTTACCTGACACATCAACACTGCCGATGCCGTCCCTTTTTACTACTTGTGTGAAATCCACTATAAGGGGATCGTCTTCCGGCTGCTGATAGACAACGATGTAGTTACCGTTATAAAGCAATTCATCACCATACTCCATTGATACAGAGTTGATAGATTCTACCTTATAATGCTCTGAACGCATCTTTACAAGTGTGCTGCCTTTACGAAGATACAACCTGTAATAATACTGCATATCATTAAGAAACAGCACTAATTCGCAGTCAATAGGCGTTGTAAACTTGACAAAGCCTGCACCCTCTTCAGACTGAGGCGGCAGCTTATCATTTATCTCGTTCGCAGCATCTACGACCGTTCCTATACGTTCTATCGTGTACCAATAATAATAATCTATCACTACGGAGCTGGCGTTAAGCTCTATCTGTGTATATAATTCCACCTTGCCATTCTCTTTATACTGCCTCTGCATATCTTCAAGAACAGGCTGATATACATATACCCTGTAATTATCATAGTTCCAGAAATGCGGATCAGAGCTGTCAAGATAAGGCGAACCGCAAAAACGGCATTTTTTGAGCATTTCAACATCTTCATCATCTACACGCTTATTATCCGTGTTCACAAGTATATAGCCAATAGAGATAAGATATGATTCAAGCAGTTCCGTTTCGTCCCTGTCTTCTGCCGGTATGCCGCCTAATTTGTTGATGCCGCCGTTCGGCACATAGTTGCAGTCATCGTTATCGGCGTAGAATTTGGTGTAAACGATATTATCCTCATTCCACTTCCCCGACTCTGCTCTTACAGGCAGCGGTACGATATTAAGGCAGAACAGCATTGTAAAAAACAGGGAGAATATCTTTTTAAACTTCATAATAAAACTCTCCCAAAATATCTTTTCTTGTACTCTTGTGAAGGGCAAGGACTTCCTGAAGGACGGGATAAGCCTTCATAGCCTCAACGCTTTTCTTTACTATCTTTTTGGCTTCAATAACAGCGGTCGGCTGTTTGGCAGGGTATACGCCCGACTTGCTGAAATGCCTGATATAGCATTCAAGCTGTTCAAGATGATTGTACCGATGATAGATAATATCAAGCAAATACTCTATTGTATTCTGCAATCTGCCCTGCAACTGCTTTGATTTACTGTTCTTATAAAGATTACCCTCAGATATCTTTATGATGATCTTACCGAATTCTTCACTTCCTATGGAAAGCACAAGATCTTTCTTTTCTTCCGTTTTCTCATAGTTATGAAGGATCAGTGCATCTGCTATGCCGTACTTCTTAAATACTGCTATATCAGCGTGTTTCAGAGCATCTTCGTATGTTTCACATTCCAGTACATAACGGAACACGAACCATATCAGATAGTATGTTTCGGTAGTATCGCCGGTAATATGGCAGGATTGATTTGCCGTCCCCTGATACCGAGCATACTGATACAGCAGATTCGGATTCCAGTTATCAAGAAAATTCCAGTATTCTCTACCGTTCATCATCTGCCCCCTTCCAGTTCGTAATAATAGATCTCTATTTCCTTTTTGGCTCTTGTAATAGCCGTATACATCATACGGTTGCTTACAAAGCTGTCGTTTTTAGGAATAAACAGAATGACCTTATCGACCTCGCTTCCCTGCATCTTATGTATCGTGATAGCATAAGCAAGCTTGATATCCTTTATATGACCAGAGTCCAGAAGGAAAGATTCTTTTCAGAGGATGAGTATCTCCGCATGAAAGACTATTATATCCTGAATAAAGAGAAGCTTGATTTTGCCAAATCAGATATGTATGTACTCCACCCTCTCCCCAGAAACAATGAGATCGCTGCTGATGTGGACGATGATCCCCGTGCCAAATATTTTGAACAGGTACATAATGCGGTTTTTGTCAGGCAGGCTGTGATCCTTACCCTTCTTAAGTCTGCAGGCACTCTTTGATCAGTGATTATTATGAAAGGAATTGCTTATGTTAAATATAGGTCAGTTAAATGAAGGAATTGTACTTGATCACATTGAAGCGGGAAAAGCAATGGAGATCTACAGGCTCCTGGGTCTCGGTGAGCTGGACTGCGGTGTTGCCATAATAAAAAATGCCCATTCCAATAAAATGGGCAAAAAGGATATCATAAAGATAGAAGGCGGCCTTGATCTGGTGGATCTGGATGCCCTGGGCTATATAGACTGCAATATTACCGTTGATATAATCCGTGACGGAGTGGTTGCTGAGAAAAAGAATCTTACTCTCCCCAAGGTGCTTACCAACGTGATCAAATGCAACAATCCCCGATGCATCACATCCGTTGAGCATCAGCTTGATCAGGTGTTTTATCTTACCAACGAAAAAAAGCATATATACCGCTGCAGATACTGTGAGGAAAAAGCCTGATCAATTTTTAAGACTTAAAAATTCTTCAAAACATACCCCGTCTGAAAGGGGGATCTTCAGTTCATCGGACTTTACTATGCATTTGGCTATAAAGTCCGATGCTTTTTTTATTGAAGTCAGAAAATCTTCTTTGTTTACGGCATCGGCTGCCATTATGGCTGAAAAAATGTCCCCGGTCCCGGGGCGTGTTTTTCCTGCGGATTTTTTTCGTACTATGCTGACACCGGCTTTTTTGTTCTTCTTTTCAAAGCAGACATTGCCTATCATGCTTCCCATGTTTATCCCCGTTATTACCACCTTTTGTGCGCCGGAAACCGACAGACGCCCGGCTATGTCAGCCCACTCTGCTTCATTTCTCTTTTCTTTGTATTCCATATCCGTAAGAAAACAACACTCCGTGGCATTAGGGGTAATGATATCAGCTAAGCCCACTAGTTCTTTTAAAGCTTTTGCCGTACTCTTTTTATAGCCCGAATAAAGCCTGCCATCATCTCCCATTACGGGATCTAAGACCACAACCGTGTTTTTGTCGGAAAAATCTTTGATGAATCTCTTGATGATATTGATCTGGGATGATGAAGTCAGATACCCTATGTAGATACCGTCAAATTTAAGCCCCAGCTTTTTCCATTTTTTAAGATATTCAGGCATAAATCCCGTGAGATCCTTTTTGGCATAATCGGGATACCCGGTATGATTGGAAAAAATGCCCGTAGGTACCGGACATGCCTGTACACCTAACGCAGAGATAACAGGGATCTGAACACTTAAAGAACACCTTCCGAATCCTGAAAGGTCATTTATTATCGCGATCTTCTTTTGCTTTGCAGCCATTATCACACCTCCCGATCCGAAGGCAGCATTTCCTTTGATCTGAGTCTTTTATCAATTGCGTAAGCAATTATCTTTTCTGATATTTTTTCAAGAGTTTCTCTTGTTTCATCGCCCACAGTGAATTTAAACAGCTTTTCCGGAACTGATGTCAGCACATAGTTAAAAGCTTTTATGGTATTTTCCGAAAACTGCCTGTCCGGTTCTTTAAATATTTCTTCAAGAGGCGGGCATTCTCCCTGATCCGCCACCGCCCTTATCTCATAAACAGATTTTATAAGTACGGGATGCAGGTCAGGGTTTTTAAGGGCTGAGATCGCCCCGTAAAGAAGATTAATGGCATCCTTAGACTCAATGCCTTCTCTTCCGTAATAATCCGCTATTTCACAGAAATAACAGGCATAAAGGGTTGTATCATAATCTTTTATCACATTTTCAAAATAATTTTTTATTTCCGCGCCGTGGATATTATATGATGATCGGCAAAAAAAAAAAAAAAATGTC
>CACWUI010000092.1 GCA_902764045.1 uncultured Lachnospiraceae bacterium | reverse complement strand
CCGGTCCTGGCTATCTGCTATGATTTCGACCGGACTCTGACCCCCGGACGATATGCAGGCGCAGGGGTATATACAGGATATCGGATGGGATATAGATAAGTTTTGAGCGGATATATGCCAGTTCATTTTACTATAATGAAAAGGGCGTGCCCGTGTGGCCTGCGCAGGTTGTAAATTTCACCGGCAAGACCCAGTTTCTCTTCCGTATCGAAAAAGGCGCCCTTGATGTAAATGACCGGAATGTAAATGAATATTACCCGCCGGAGGATCTGAGAGTTCCTTTCAGGAACATGATCTATATTGGTGACAGCGATACCGACATTCCCTGCATGAAGCTTGTGAATTCCCAGGGCGGCCATGCCATAGGGGTGTATGATCCGGACACCGGTGACAAGACAAAAGTACGAAAGATGATGCGGGACGACCGTATAAGGTATTTTGCCCCGGCAGATTACAGGGAGGAATCGGAGCTGGATACACTGGTAAAGCAGATCATAGACAGCACCGTTTACAATGAGATACTGATAAAAAAGCATAATGAGCAGATGAAGGATAACAGTTGATACACATATGATATCATTCTAATACAATTAACCCAGATCTAAATAGGAGGTAAACATGGTGAAAAAAAAGTTTATAAGGTTTAAAGCAGTGACAGGTGCGTCTATACTTGCCGCATCTTTGTGCCTTTTTCCAAATGTCAGTGTATTAGGAGAGTCCGGCAATGTCGTGGATATGGAGGAATTCTATATCATCGAATGTGATATCGATAATGTAGATGAAGTGTTTTCGACTCTGGAAAGTGAAGAAGTTGAAATCGGTAACACGCTTGAGATAGAGGATACTGCATTTATAAGGGTTTCGATGACAGATGATGAAAAGGAAAAGGTAGAAAAAGATGATAATTTGGAATCCGTTGAAGAAGAGAATGAGATATACCTGATGGGAAATACCGCATCATCGTTAAATGATACATACAAAAATGAGATCCTGCATTTTGATAATATCAACACCGGCGGAGCATGGGATGTATTAAGTGAGGTTTCCGAAAGAAAAACGGTAAAGGTTGCGGTTATAGATTCGGGGGTGGACATATATCACAGTGATCTAAAAGGGGTTGTAAAATCCAATAAATGTATGGTCTACGGTGACAAAAATTTTGAAAGAAACGAATCGTACGCAGTATCGGTTCACGGCATACACATTTCCGGGATCATAGGTGCAACATCCAATAATAAAAATGGAATTGCGGGAGTTGCTTCATTTAATAATGATACGGTAGAGATCTACAGTTACAGGGTGTTTGAGGCAAATTTAACTACGAATGGAAAAGAAAGTATTTCTGCAAATGAGATGAATGTGGCAAATGCCATTGTTTATGCAGTGGAAAACGATGGGTGCAAGGTGATCAATTTAAGTCTTGGAAGCAACACGGAAGCGCCTGTCGTAAAAGCTGCCTGTGAATATGCCGTAAAAAATGGCTGCATAGTGATTGCGGCAGGGGGGAATGAAGGAAATAAGTCCAAGGTTTATCCCGCGGATTATAGCAGTACCATAAGCGTCATAGCTGCGACTTACGGAAATGATCCATCAAAACCGGCCCAAAACAAAAGAGCTTCTTTTTCATCCTACGGTGGAAAGGATATAAGTGCCCCCGGAGATGGGATATTCAGCACCGGTCTTTACGGAGGCTACACCGAGTCGGGCGGATCTTCCCAAGCGGCAGGCATGGTGACAGCGGTTGCGGCCATGATATGCTCTGTAAGACCTGATCTTAAACAGGACGACATAAAGGATATAATAACGTCTACAGCTACGGATATCGGAAGCAAAGGCTATGATGAGGAGACGGCATGGGGAAATATTAATGCCGAAAAGGCTCTGGAAGAGGCGAAAACATACGAGACGAAGAAAGGCTGGGTAAACGAAAACGGAAAATATAAGTATTACGGAGCTGACGGTAATGCGTATACAGGATGGCACCTGATGACATCCAATGAAGGGGAAAAGATGGAGCACTGGTCATATTTTGGAAATGACGGGTGGCTGAGGACAGGCTGGCAACAAATGGGAACATCTGCCAATCCCGATGGTAAGAACAAAGAGCACTGGTCATATTTTGGAGATAACGGGTGGCTGAGGACAGGCTGGCAGACCATGGGAACCACTGCAAATCCTGACGGAAAGAACAAAATACACATGTCATATTTCGGAAGTAATGGATGGCTTTGTACAGGCAGAGTCAAGATAAACGGATGGTTTTATGATTTTGATAACAGGGGATGGCTGAAATAAAAAGCCGGAGTTCTAGGGAACTCCGGTTTTTCTTAATTCTGCCGGTTAATGCTTTCATTCAGGTTTAGCGGATAGGTTTTAAGTGTGTCGCTTTTCAGATCTTCCTTATGCATATCCACCGCGTTGATCTGCGGATTATCGTAGGTTGTGTAATAGTACACGCCTGTATTTAGATTGCAGCATGAGGAGTAGATGGTTATCTCGTATTTATCCCCTTCTATGTGCACACAGCCTCGTTGCTGTTCCACAGACTTCAGGATATGGAAGAACTGGTTTATGCTTGACCACTCGTCGGAATCTGACCTGGAGTTTAATTTTGTAAATGCGACTTTGACGAATCTGGATGCTGATGAGAGATCCCCGGGAAGCCCTATGCCGCCCATACCGCGGCTGTAGGAATCCAGATCCAGATCCTTTGCAAATGTGTTTTTTGCCGACTCGGTTGATATGTGCATATAGTTATTCAGATTGAACAGCTGCATGTCAAATGTGGGATTGTTGGTCATTACGCCTGTGGGATTGTCATACACATGCAGGCCTGACGCTGTCTGTTCCACAACTATGGACTTTTCAGGGTCTGCTATCATCCAGTGCAGGGGTGATGTGGGCAATTGATCGCTGAATCTGTCATCGGTGATATTCAGGTCTGACAGTAACGCCTTAGCCTCATTTACACATTTACACTGACTGAGAATCCAGGGGATGAACTCAAATGATGTGATATTGTATCTGCATTTATCATTGAGCGGGTTATATTTTGCGTTGCCGGGGAAATTAAGTCCCGCCGCAGCCAGGCCGTGCTCATTCATGGCGTCGTAATACAGGGGGTAGTCATCTACCACAAATGCCATGCCGATGATGGCAAAATGTTCATTTATGCACTCATGATGGCTGAAGTCAAATCTGTAGCTTCTTGGCGTGACGGTGATCCTTTCGTCGTATGAGTATTCCAGATCCAGGTTCCGGCCAAAGTAGCTGTTTTTTGTATTGTAAGTGATTGCGGTACACATAAAATCACCTCCGGGTTGTTATAAGTCATTATTTCTTTTTTAATTATAATTAATAAAAGGCAGGCAGGCAATGCAGTGTGATTATAATATGTGGGAAGACAGGGGGACACGGGAAATTTATTTTTGAGAGTGTCGGTGAGACCACCAGAAAAGGGAATGTGATGGTGAGGGTGCGCAGATACGTTTAAAAATGACAGCGTTGACTTTAAGAAGTTAACAAATACAGATCGTGTAAAATATAAGGAAAAGTGTGTTTTTACTTCTTGATTTTATACGGAAAAGTATATGTAGATCATGTTATGTTTGATTGCGGGGCTTTTTATGACATGCTATAATTGCGGAAAATGTTTATATTTTTATGAAAGAGGTGATCTGTATGTTGGAGACAGGAACAAAAGCTCCGGAGTTTACGCTTCCGGATCAGAATGGAGAGATGAGAAGTCTTGCGGACTACAAAGGACATAAAGTTATCCTTTATTTTTATCCTAAAGATAATACTCCGGGATGCACGAAGCAGGCCTGCGGATTCGGGGAGTTGTATCCGCAGTTTCAGGAGAAGGGAGCAGTCGTGATCGGAGTGAGCAAGGACAGTGTTGCTTCCCACAAGAAATTCGAGGAAAAGTACGGATTGCCTTTTACACTTCTTTCGGATACGGAAAAAGAAGTGATACTGGCTTATGATGTATGGAAAGAGAAAAAACTTTACGGTAAGGCATCCATGGGTGTTGTAAGGACCACTTATCTTATTGACGAAGATGGGGTTATCATTAAAGCGTTTGATAAGGTAAAAGCTTCCGACAATCCTACACAGATGTTAGAAGAATTGGAAAATACAAATTAAGACTAAAAGAGATAGTATTATAACAGAGTGCACAAAAAAGCCGGGGATACTGTCCCCGGCTTTTTAAGATCAATCCTCTATAGGCACCCCGTAAGTGACCATGGGTCCGCCCTTTATGATATTTAAAGAAGAACACTGATGTATCATGATCCCGTCCTGAGGCGCAAATTCCGTAAAAAGGCTGCGGCCGAAATAGTCCCGGATCTCACCCAGCTTTTCACCTTTTTTAAAATGCTCCCCGGCTTTTTTCTCGGGATACCAGCATCCCGTAAATGGTGCGTCATCGCTGAACTCCGCCAGAGCCTGCTTAGGGTAAGTGTGGTATTTGCCCGGAAGAACTCCAAGGAATGTAAGGATGTTTCTTACATCCGCTTTGTCCGCTTCGATCTCCGCGCGGCTGGAAAGACCAAGCTCGCCGCGCTCAATAAGCACGCTGGGGATGCCGTGAACGGCTGCAAGATTGTATGCTCCTCCGCAGCGGCAGCTTGAGCGGACATAATACTCCGTATTTACACAGTCCACCATTTTTTTGGAAGTCTCCTCAACAGGAGTGTCGCCCAGATAGTAGGCATAAGGAACAAGATTCTCGTATCCGTCACCGCTGTGAAGGTCTATATATGCATTTGCATTTTTGATAAAGGTCTCAAATATCATATGGGCCAGACGATCTGCTTCGGAACCTTCCGCATTTCCCGGAAATACCCTGTTGAGGTTTTTCCCGTCCTCGTAAACCATGCTCATGGTACGGTTCTCAAAACCGGAACGGTTCACAAGGGGAACGATGACTATGTTTCCGTTTATGTTTTCAGGCTCAAATTCGTTTGAAAGCTCGATGGCCGCCTGGATCCCCACATATTCCGCATTGTGGATGCCGGCCGTTATAAGTACGGTGGGACCCTCATGTTTTCCGCAGATGATAACATGGGGGATGTGCAGCTCCGTACCCTGAACATGTACGTG
>CACWUI010000091.1 GCA_902764045.1 uncultured Lachnospiraceae bacterium | reverse complement strand
GCTTAACCAAAAAATCTTATTTTGATCCTTATCTTTCATATGCGGTTTTCAGAGAATGAAAATGAGTTTCATTTTTTTGAAACTCATATTTTTTTCTCTTTTCAACAGAGATAAAAAGTGTTATAATACTCTTTGCGTGGGTTTCTATAATATTTTTTGGCCCGGTGGCTCAGCTGGTTAGAGCACCGCCCTGTCACGGCGGGGGTCATGGGTTCGAATCCCATCCGGGTCGCTAAAAAATGCGTGGCATATATGCCACCACGCATTTTTGGAGTTTCGGCTTCGCTGAAACTCAGATAATATTTTTTGGGGTCTTAGCTCAGCTGGGAGAGCATCTGCCTTACAAGCAGAGGGTCATAGGTTCGAGCCCTATAGGCCCCACTTCATGTTAAAATCCGAAACCTGACGGTTTCATACAGTAGTTTCAAGCGAAGCGAAACCGAACACTTTGTGTTCGTTTAGGAGTTTTGCTCCGCTTTGAAATTTAAAGGGTTTTACAACGAGTTCCAAGCAAAGCGCAGAAACTCGAAAAACGGGCGCTTGCGCCTTAGGCGCCAAGCCGAACGCTGTCGCCTATGGCGCCCACAATTTGCCGACATGGCTCAATGGCAGAGCAATTGATTTGTAATCAATAGGTTGCTGGTTCGACTCCGGCTGTCGGCTGTTATTTTTCTAATAATTATTATGGATGGATTCCCGAGCGGTCAAAGGGATCAGACTGTAAATCTGACGGCTACGCCTTCGAAGGTTCGAATCCTTCTCCATCCACTTGCTTTTTACTGTTTGGTTTAAAGCGCTTAATGCTTTGATACAAAGCATCTGATCATTAACGCGGGGTGGAGCAGCTCGGAAGCTCGTCGGGCTCATAACCCGAAGGTCACAGGTTCAAATCCTGTCCCCGCTACTCAAGGATTGGCATTATAACTGATTTATATATATGCTGATTTTTACAGTTTTGCATTTCAAAGTGTAAAGGTAATAAGTGATGTTTCGACCGAAGGGAGAAACTCACAAGCGAATTTCGAAGAAATTCGGTTTTGCCTCGATAGCTCAGTTGGTAGAGCAGAGGACTGAAAATCCTCGTGTCACTGGTTCGATTCCGGTTCGAGGCACGTTTTTATCCGTAAGAATATCTTACGGTTTTTTTTATTCCTTTTGAAAAATATTGTTCTTTTGTATTTTTCTCAGTGATTGAAGATATAAAGAAATTATTATAGAATTTCTCTATATAATGGACGGAAGAGGAGACGGGTACCAATATAAATGAAGCGAAGAAGATCTGATACCAAATACGGCTATATAAAATATCCCCTGGCATTCCCCTCATACAGATGGTACAAACCTCTGCTTGTAGCTCTGTTTGGAACAATCTTTTATTTCATTCTTGCCGGGATACTGACCTTTATATGTTTTATGTGGTACGGCGTGGACAATATACCGGATCTGATGGTTAATTTTGATGCGATCTATGAAACCATGGACGCATATTCAGGACCGGGAGCCCTGCTGAACCTGGGGACCCTGGGGGTGATGATACCGTCACTGTTTTTTGCCACGCTGATAGTGCGTGACAGACCCTTTTCCTCCTATTCTTCATCAAGGGGAGGCTGGAATCCCGGGCTTTTTGTGAAATGCCTGTTGCTTGCTGCGGCGGCCTACGGAGTCAGCTTCGGGATAAATATCCTTGTCGACCCGGAAAGCCTGCATTCATACGGGATATTGTTTGATGTGCCGGGATTCATAATACTGACCATCATTTTGCCCTTTCAGTGTATCGCCGAGGAGTATGTTTTCAGGGGCTTTTTGATGCAGACCTTCGGGGCATGGTTCCGGCTGCCAGTACTGGCGGTGATCCTGCAGGCGGTGATCTTTGCATTGGGACATTCATATAATCTTACCGGTGTTATCGCAATTTTTTTCAGTGGGATAATCTTCGGCATACTTGCCGGGTGTACAAAGGGTCTGGAGGCCTCAAGTGCGGTGCACATCATAGGCAATTATCTGTCCTTTTATGTTTCGGGCTTCGGGCTGGACACGGCAACCTCGGAGATAGATGTACCGTCGCTGATTGCTGTTGTAGCCACGGACGCGGCCTTTGCCACGGCGGTGATATTGCTGGGTAAGAAATTTAAGTGGTTTGAAAAATGACCGGGAAGGGTTTCTGACCAATTGTACCCGGTCTGTTTTTATGCTATAATGTGATAGTAGAACTATCACATATCAAACGGGGAAAGTATAACTTCCCAAGCGATTTTTAAAAAGGAGACATTATGCTGAAGCCTGAGGAAATAGAAAAAAGAAGGAAGACCTTTTTGCAGAAGGGCTTTGAGCTGTTTTCCGGGAAGAGTATTGAGGCTGTTACATTGAAGGAAGTGGCTGATGCCAGCGGATACGGAGTTGCCACATTATATCGGTATTTTACTTCCAAACCACGGTTTCTTGTGGAGATTTCCGCCTGGAAATGGGGAGAATTTTTTCAGAATAATCGGAAGCGCAGGTCCGCCGGAACTTTTGAACAAATGACGGCTGCGGAAATGTTTGATCATTATCTGAATATTTTTCTGGAAGTGTACAGAAACCACAGACCGCTGCTTCGGTTTAATCAGTTCTTTAATGTTTATATTCAGTCGGAACCCATAGAAAAGAATGAAATGAAAGAATATCTGGGACTGTTAAAGCCGGTTACGGACTTTTTCCACATAATGTATCAGAAAGCACTGAAGGACCGTACGCTGAATACGGATATTTCCGAGGAGGAACTGCTTTCCGTTACGTTGCATCTGATGCTGGCGGTGGTTACCAGATATGCGGTGGGATTGGCGTTTAAGTCAAAGGACTTTGATGCAGATAAAGAACTGGAAATGCAAAAGGAAATGGTTTTTAAAAGATTTGCGGGATAGTCACCATAGGATTAAGAAAAGGAGGTGATCCGACATGAAAAGGAAGAACAGAGTATTTGCCGTGTTGATAACGCTGATAATGATCGCTGCCATATTGCCTGTCAGCGCATTTACAGGCTGGCAGACATATGAGCACGTACATGCTGATCCGGTTGTGCTTCCCGGTGGTCATGGAGAAAACAGCAACCGGGATCTGTCCGCCGTTGACGATATTACCCTTTACGCAAACGAAGGCGGGACAGCAACTGTTTCCGTGAAGAAGTCGGGCTCACTGGATTCACAGTCTGCAACCGAAGTCGAGCAGGGAGATACAGTTTATGTTACGGTGACGCCGGAGGAGGGCAAAGCCATCGCCTCTGTGACGGCTGTTACGACGGAAGGCGGGCAGGAGCTTGATCTTACGAAATGGGGTTCGGTGCAAAATCCTTCTGACACCACATATAGTTTCACCATGCCGGGTGAACCGGTGACAGTGACAGTGCGTTTTGCCGCAAGCTATCCCATTACCCTTGTTAAGACAGGGAGTGAATTAGGGGTTGGGGGAGTGCTGGCTCCATCTTCCGGAATGGAAGGGGAAGAAATCACCGTAAGGCTTGGAGCTACCTGGCAAAGGCAGGCAACCATCAAATCTGTTGTTGTAGAGGCAGCAGACGGAAGTAATGTCGCCGTTTCAAAGAGCGGAGATAACTACGTTTTCACCATGCCCGCCCGGGCGGTGACCGTGACTGCGGAGGTAAGGCTGAATCAATGCAAACTGACCTCAATCACAGCGGCTGGCGGCACTCTGAAACCTGCTTTTGATCCCGAAATCATGGAATATACCATCACAGTGCCTTATGAGACGGAAGAAATCACTTTGACGGCAGAGGATAATGACTGTCTAAAAATAATCGAAAACCAGTGGAAGCAAGACTCCCTTAATCTTACATATAACCCTAGTTATTCATGGGCTATCCTTGCAGTGGAGGGGGAAGTAGCCCTTGAGGTTGGAGAAAATGTGGTACACATTACATCCAGTTACACAAACGGAAAGTTAGAAGATGGCAAATACGCCGTCACCATCACCCGTCTGCCGATACCTATTATCGCACCATCAGACATCTACGAGACCTACGACGGAAGCGAGAGAATGCTTCATGTGGGGAATGCCTCTGATTTTAAGAGTGATTGGAATCCTTCATATCAATGGTATAAGGATGGCGTAGCAATTGACGGTGCCGAAGGGACTAGCTATACCGTACAAGATGTCAGCGACAGCGGCACATACACTGTCTCTGCGACATTGACAGTGAACAATGAAACAACTACCGCAACTTCGAAAGAGGCAGAAGTTGCGATCACAGCAAAGGACGTGGACGATCAGGCATCCAATGTGACTGCCGAATTAGCTGATCCCGCAGCTGTATATTACTGCAACGAATCGGAACACAAGCCCGAGGTTGTAGTCATGGATGGTGATACTGCCATTCATCCAAACAACTATAACATTGTCTACGAGAATAATATCCACGGCTCCACAGAAAACAATCCTGCAAAAATCACAATTCAATTCATAGGAAACTATACCGGTGAAAAGGAACTCACCTTTGAAATACGCAAGATCCCAACAAGGATAGATATAGATGTAATTGGTGATGCAGTGGTGAACGAAGAGCTTACAATCGAAGCGACCTTAACAGATAAGTGGGGCAGTCCGCTGATGGGTGAGGATGTTCTCATACGTGTAAACGATATATCAATTGCCGGTGTTCCGAAAACCGATGCCAAAGGCAAGACTTCCATTAAGTACACACCAAGGAATAGTGGAACATTTACAATGCAGGCGCTTTATAATCCAACAGATATATATGACGCAAGCAGTGTGAGCTTCAACAAATCTGTGGCTAGAGGTCGGTCCGTAATCACACTTGGGGTTGAGGATTGTATTTTTGGAGAGGATGCATTCATAACCGGATATTTAAAGGACGCACAAGGACAGCCAATAGTAGGTGCCATAATAGAACTATTCATCAACGATGAGCCCGTGGAAACGGAATCTCCCATAAAGACAGATCATAATGGTGTATACATATATACAATCAAAACACCGGATGTGGGAGCATACGAGGTAAAAGCCATATTCAACGGAGAATCAGGCGCTTTTCTTTTTAACACCACCATAACAAAGTTCACAGTACATAGAATTAAACCTGTGTTGAATCTTGATTTCGAAGGGGATAGATCGTCAACTCTCACAATCAAAGTAAAAAGGACCCCAGGCGCCACCGGCGGCATTACCGTTTGGGTGGATGGAGAAGAGCATGTCGTCGAAGATTTCACAGTGGGTGAAGAATATGATTTGTTTACTCTAATTATTGAAAATATGACGCCGGGGCAACACGTCGTAAAAGCACACTATGCCGGAGACCGGCGATATACCGATGCTAATACGATGCAATATCTCGTCGAGATTGGTTATACGATTAGTTTCGATCCCAATCCACTCCACGATGGGATGTATATCTATGGATATATGAATGATCAGTATCGCCTGAACGATGCCAATCAGCCCCTCGACAAATGCGATTATGAAATCGAGGATCCGGAAGATCCATCCAGACAGTTTATCTTCACGGGTTGGAACACCAATATATATGGCAGCGGAGATGGATTTTCCGACCAGGACACGCAGAACATTTGCATCCAAGAAGGTACAGGCATTACTCTTTACGCCATGTGGAATCATCCGCAGATTACCACCAATAGGCTCTCTGCGGGAGCAGAGCAAACAGAGTATTCTGCCACGTTAATACAGGT
>CACWUI010000090.1 GCA_902764045.1 uncultured Lachnospiraceae bacterium | reverse complement strand
CGCCTCCTTTAACGCCCTTTACCGAAATCCGGCCACCATTTATAGTGATCGAACCGCCGCTTCCATCTTCACCGCCGATGCCTGCAAAATGCTCCGGCACATTATCAATGATCAGGGATCCGGCAGTTTCCCCGCTGCTCTGGGCCCAGATATTAAATGAGGAATCGTCGGGCACGGTTATTCCGTAAGGAGCGTTAAATGTTACGCCGTCGGGAATGAGAAGATGCACATCGGTTCCGGTAACCTGTAATCTTTGATCTGCTGTAACATTTTCAGCAACCACATACCAGCCGTCGTTTAATTCAGTGCTATCACCGTTTAAAACCGTATATTCAGGAACTGTCTTTGTTTCATTTTCCGATTTATAAGTGTATGATTTTTTCTCTTCGTGCTTATCAAATACAGCGTAGTAGGTTGAACCCCTCTCCACCGTGAATTCATATTCCGTATCCGTGCTTACTATCTCGCCTGTGGGGCTGTCCTTAGCCCAGCCGATAAAATCATAACCTTCATTTGGCTGCGCATAAATCGTTTCTTTGTCCGCTTCTCTTCTAAGCTCGGTCTGCATTACAGAATAATATTTGCGGCTTTTTTTATATTTTACCTTGCCCCCGGAATACTCACTGTTTTTTGACTTATCATAAATGCCTAAATGTACGCTCACATTCCAGCGGGCATAAATGGTCGTATCACCGCTCATCGGTTTGCTGAAATCATAAACTTCCGTGAAATCCGTATCTGTATACCAGTTTTCAAAGTTGGAGGTGAAATCCGGATCCCTGGGGTCCTTGGGCCTTGCGACTTTACCCTCATCATCCGCCGTTACCGGTGCGATCTCATTTCCGACGCGGGTGTCGAATGACAGTTTAGTCTTCTCAAACATAGCAAAGTAAAACTGATTCTTGCCTTCTTCAACTTCAAAATTCCATTCCGAATCAGTATTTACGATTATCCCTGTGGGTGTTATGGCATTTTTAGGTGTGGACCATCCGGTAAATTTATACCAGGGCTTATTCACTTTAGCGGAAATACCGGTCTGTCTGCCGAAAATATACAGTTCTGATGAGCCGTGGTCCCAGTATTTGTTTCCTACCTTAACAGATCCGACATCGGTGCCCCATTTCTTTTTTGCAGGATCATAGGAAAACGCAGCCACATAGTCACCCCACCCGGCATACAGCGTCAGATCGGATGTTACGGGAGCCTGGTTGTCAAAATCAAATATGTATTCATCCTCAAGAGAAGGATCCGTATACCAGTTTACAAATACACAACCTTTCTTATGCGAAGTTGAATAAGGCTTGTTAACCTTATCTCCGTGCTTTATGGTCTGGGTTGGCTCCTGATCATTTGCACCGTTCATTACAAAATTAACCGTGTAATATTTATCCTTCCAGGTTGCCCGGATGGTCAGGTCATTGATAGTATTCGGAATCAGAAGCGTATCTCCCGGGGCATATTTACCATCCGTGTGCTCCGTATCGCCGGGCTCGGACATGGGAACAACTCCCCACATAGTGACATACCATTTATCAAATTCCTTGCCTTCCGGTGCTGTATATCCTATTTCTTCGACAGTCGGGAATGTATAGCGCTTTTTCGTAGGAACGGTCACAGTTTTTGCCTCGCCCCCGCCACCGTTGGCTTCATAATACAGCGGTATATCTCTTGTTTTTGCGTTTGCAGTGTTTGGTACTGCAGACGCTAAAATGACCGGTATGATCACTATTAAGAGCAGTTTAAATATTATGTTTTTTCTGATTTTTTGTTTTTTCATATCACTCCACCGATTAAAAAACCTTTTAAACAAACGTTTCTGTCCGTCAATTACTCCGGTATTATTTTGTTATCTATAAGATTCATTATCCGCCAATCTTCGGCATAAATCAACTGTTGTACGGGGCGAAACCGTCCCCGGTCCCCCACTTTATTTCCAACGTTTTTTTGGGTACAATCAAAGAGAGTTTTACGAGAGGTTTTTATGAAGATACAGCTTTCAGATCATTTTACATTTAAGCGCCTGCTGCGCTTTACGCTTCCATCCATAGCTATGATGATATTTTCATCTGTTTATGTCATCGTAGACGGTTTTTTTGTGTCCAACTATGTGGGGGCCACTGCATTTGCAGCTGTAAATCTGATCATGCCTGTACTTATGATACTTTCTTCTGTGGGTTTTATGATCGGAACCGGCGGAAGCGCCCTGGTTTCCATGACACTGGGACAGGGAAAGAGCAAACAGGCAAATGAGATATTTTCCCTTTTGATCTATTTTGTCATAGGATGCGGTGCCGTACTGGACATTATAGGTTATATTTTTATTGCTGATATCGCAGGGGCGCTGGTAGCGACTCCCGAGATGCTTCCCATTTGCGTACACTACGCAAGGATAAGTCTTATATCTCTTATACCCTTTATGCTCCAGAATGTTTTTCAAAGCTTTCTGGTAACAGCCGAAAAACCTCATTTGGGACTTGTGATAACGTTAATGTCGGGGGGAGCCAATATTTTTCTTGACTGGCTTTTAGTCGGCCGGCTTTCCATGGGCGTCACCGGCGCAGCTACGGCTACTGTCATTAGCGAATTTATCGGTGGTGTTCTGCCTCTTATTTACTTTTTTACAAAAAATAAGAGTCTTCTTCGTATGGGAAAAACACATTTTCACGGCAAAGCCATTCTGAAAGCCTGTACAAACGGTTCTTCCGAGCTGATGACGTACATAGCCGCATCTGTAGTGGATATGCTCTATAACGTACAGCTCATGAAATATGTAGGTGAGCCGGGTGTTGCCGCATATGGTGTTATCATGTATTATTTCACCGTTGCTGCCGGTCTTTTTATGGGATATTCTCTGGGGGCAGCGCCTGTTATTTCTTATAACTACGGTTCCGAAAATACGACTGAGCTTAAAGGGCTGTTTAAAAAGAGCCTCATACTCACAGGGATATTTGCCATTATAATTACGGCATTCTCCGAGTTAGGCTCCGGTCTTATCTCAGGTATTTTTGTGGGGTATGACGCAGATCTTATGAACATGACGGTTCACGCCTTCAGGATCTATTCCATAGCCTTTCTTTTCATGGGCTTTAATATGTTCGCTTCCTCATTTTTTACCGCTTTGAACAATGGTCCCATATCTGCTCTTCTTTCTTTTGCAAGGACTCTTGGATTTGAAGTGATAAGTGTACTTGTCCTTCCTTCCTTTTTCGGTCTGGACGGTATCTGGGCATCGGTGATATGCGCAGAGGGGGCGGCGCTTATACTTTCGGTGATCTGCTTTATCATATTCAGAAAGCGGTATAAGTACTGAATTCTTAATTCATCTTCTCTACCGCCCACAAAGGATAATTCACCAGCCACCCCTGATCCACAAAATTTAGCGTAGATGACCTGAGCACATATGGCGGCTCAAATTTATCATAATAATATTTAAGGCTTTTTGCTCTAGTGTTCTCCTCGGCCTTTATCACTATGGGAATCACATTCCTTCCTGACTGGATCAAAAGATCCACCTCATAAGCTGCTTTATCCGTTGAGTAATAATACTCAGAAAAAAAGTATTTATTATACAATTTTTCCGCGGAATAAATGTATGGTCACTACACTTTTTCCGCGATTGGATTTTCTTCGCTTATATTATGGTTACTTTATTTAAAGTTTGTAAGATTATATTCACTTTAGGTATTCAATCGGATACTCCTTATTTTGTCATCTTCCAGCTTTGATATTTTTATAAATGTATGCAGATTGACAAAAATGCAAACATTTATTAAAATGCATTTAAGAGGTGATATTATGCTTAAAGACAGAAAATCACAACAATATATATCTGTCCGTGAACTGAAGGATGACGGGTATTCATATTACAAAATTAATAAACTTGTAAAGTCCGGCAAGCTTTCCGGGGTGAATAAGCGGTATTATGAAAATCTTTCATACAAGGGGGAACCTAACGATTTTTATGCGGCAAATGCCTGCTCCGAAAAAAGTGTGATCTGTCTGCTGAGTGCTGCCGTGTATTACGGTCTTTCTTCAGAGAGACTCTCACATGTAGATGCAGCACTCCCCAGGCGTTCAAGAATTCCGACAGCAATAGAATGGCCTGTAATGAAATATTATCTTTTTTCTGGTTCCAGATACACTCTCGGAATCGAAACCGTAAACGAAAAAGGTAACATTTACAAAATATATGATATGGAAAAAACTGTTTGCGATATCCTTTTTTATCGTAACAAACTTGGATTTGAGGCTGCTGTTGATGTTGTTCGTAATTATATGCAGCATAAGGAACGTAATCTTAATCGTCTCATGTCATATGCTGAAAAGCTTAGAGAAAAGACTGTTGTCCGGCAGTTTGTTGAGGTACTTGTATGAGTAATGTAGCTTCGGTCAAGGACCGTTTGAAAAATTATGCAAAAAAAAGCGGGCGAACCGTTCAGGATGTATTTACAGTATATGTCCTTGAAAGGATCCTATACCGTATATCCATTTCAAAGTATGTAGACAATTTCACCCTTAAGGGAGGGATTCTGCTTTATGGACTGTATACAGATGATTTTACCCGTGCAACCACTGATATAGACTTACTCGGTGAACGTATCACAAATAACAAGGATGCCTTGAGATCTGTTTTTTGTGAAATACTTTTACTAAAAACAGATGATCCCATTAGCTTCATTCCCGATGATATTAAAGTGATAAATATAACTGAATTCAAGAAGTATCACGGCATTAGGATTACTACAACCGCTTATCTCGATAGAACGCGTATACCGGTCTGCATAGATATTGGCTTTGGTGACGTCGTTTATCCGGGTCGTGTGAAAATGGATTATCCTACTCTTTTAAATGATGATAAGCCGGTCATGTATGCTTATTCCATTTACACTATGATAGCAGAAAAAACAGAGGCTATTATTTCTCTTGGAACTTTAAACAGTCGATACAAAGACTTCTATGACTTATGCACTATTTCAGAACGCGAAGATTTTGACGGTAATATTTTAAAAGAGGCTCTTACTGAAACATTTAACAACCGTCATACAGATTTGAACGAAATAACCTCCTTCGATGATAAATTTACTGATGACTACTTCAGGCAGCAACGTTGGAAAGGTTTTCTTAAAAGTAAGAATGTTTCTGATATGCGTTCATTTAAAGATGCCGTTCATAGTGT
>CACWUI010000089.1 GCA_902764045.1 uncultured Lachnospiraceae bacterium | reverse complement strand
ATATATCCGGCTGAAGACGGCGGTACTGAGATACTTGCCAATCATACCCAGATGACGGCACAGGTTTCCGTCGGTGAGCTTCGTTATAAGACCCCCGGAGACCCGGAATGGCACATTGCCGTGGTTACCGGAGGTATCGTAAAGGTTGGGCCTAATGACGTTACGGTCATTGTGTACTCAGCCGAGAAGCCCGAGGAGATCGATGCCGAGCGTGCGCGTAAGGCGAAGGAGGCTGCTGAGGCCGAGCTTCGTGAGCAGCAGAGCGCTGTAAACCAGCGGATCTCAGAGGATTCCTTCAACAGAGCCGTACAAAGGATCAAATCTGCCGGCAGATAATATTATTTATTTAAAGAAACAGTCGTTACTGATGTAACGGCTGTTTTTTTAACTCATGGAGAAATGCTCCGGTGGCTTTATCGGCACAGCGAAAACAGTTACTCCCGGCCCTTTTTAAACACCGTTTAATGTTGACAGAGCAGGTGTTTTACTATATCATAGACATATTGAATGAAAGTGAGACGTGATAATGGCGGATGATAACACTCATCTTTTTAATAAGCAGATAGAGAACCCTGTTTCAGTGGAGGAGATTCTGGAGCAGGTTTATCTTGCGTTGAAAGAAAAGGGTTACGACCCTGTTAATCAGATGGTGGGTTATATTATGTCCGGTGATCCCACATACATTACCAGCCACAACAATGCAAGAAGTCTGATAATGAAAGTTGAACGTGACGAGCTTGTTGAGGAAGTGATCAGATACTTTATCAGGAGTAAAAATCTTTAATATGCGCCTGCTCGGACTTGATTACGGGGAGAAGTATGTAGGGGTGGCGATGAGTGATCCTTTGGGTATCACTGCGTCACCCTTAGAGTCTGTTTACAGAAAAGAAGAGAATAAACTACGTAAGACATACGCCCGGATAGAAGAGATAGTACGTGAATACGGCGTTGAAAAAATAATAGTCGGATTGCCTAAGAACATGAATAATACGGAAGGCGACAGTGCTGCGCATTGCAGGGAGTTTGCGGCAAATGTTGAGCGCAGGACAGGGCTGCCGGTCGTTTTGTGGGATGAGCGTCTCTCAAGCATTTCAGCCAATCGTGTTCTTATGGAAACGGGAGTGCGTCGCGAGAACAGAAAAGAAGTTATAGACAAGATAGCGGCGAGTATTATTTTACAGAATTATTTGGATTTTGAAGGTAACAGATCGGAGGACTGAAACTCCGGTTGGATTTTTTTGTGATTTTTCGGAGGATTTATGGAAAGCATTATTTTTGATACGGAAGACGGACAGCAGATCGAGTTTGTAGTGCTTGATGAGACAAGGTTCAACGAGCAGACTTATATTCTCGTTACAGAGGATGCTGATGCAGAGGAAGTTGAGGTTATGATCCTGAAGTCAGTAGGAAGTGACGAGGAGGACGTGGAGTCATTTGAATCAGTAGAGGATCAGGAAGAGTTGAAGGCAGTGAGTGATATTTTTGCGCAGCAGCTTGCGGAAGATGATATAGAGTTGGAAGTTTAAAGAAGGTGAAAAATGTCAGAAGAACAGAACCAGAATCGTGATAATAATAAAAACAGAAGATTTTACAAAAACAATAATCAAAGAAACAGAAACGGAAGTAACAGCAATAACAACGGAAAGCAGCGTTTTCAGACAAAAAGACGCAATTTCGGCGACAACAGACAGCAGGACAACAGAAGAAATGATGAAGGTCAGGAAAAGGGATATCCCGAATTTTCCTATGAGAATCTGGGCGTAGCAAATGAAAACGACGGATTCCAGATACTTAAAGGAAGCGGTCATCATGCGCACACGGGAGAGAAAGGTCTTCGTATCATCCCTCTCGGCGGTCTTGAGCAGATAGGAATGAATATCGCCGCCATTGAGTACGGTGACAGCATTATCGTAGTGGATTGCGGTCTTGCATTCCCTGAAGAGGATATGCTGGGCATCGACCTGGTAATCCCTGATATCACATATCTTAAAGAGAATATCGACAGGGTAAAGGGCTTTGTGATAACCCACGGTCACGAGGATCATATCGGTGCGGTGCCATATGTATTAAAAGAGGTAAACAAGCCCATATTTGCCACCAGGCTTACCATGGGGCTTATCGAATCAAAGCTTGCAGAGCACAATCTGCTCCGTGATGTTAAAAGAACGGTTGTGGAGTACGGCCAGACCATCACTCTCGGTGATTTTACGGTGGAGTTTATAAGGACCAATCACAGTATATCCGACTCAGCGGCACTGGCTATCAAGTCTCCTGCGGGAACCATAGTTCATACGGGAGACTTTAAGGTGGATTACACACCTGTATACGGTGACCCTATTGACCTTCAGCGTTTGGGAGAGCTGGGAAGGCAGGGAGTTCTTGCCCTTATGTGTGACTCTACCAACGCGCTCAGCCCCGGTTTTACCATGTCGGAGAAGACTGTTGGTGAGACCTTTGACAATATCTTTAATGACAATAAAAACAGACGTCTCATAGTAGCTACCTTTGCTTCAAATGTGGACCGTGTGCAGCAGATCATAAATACCGCCATAAAGTACGGTCGTAAGGTCTGTGTGGAAGGCCGGTCCATGGTGAATATAATTAAGGTTGCGGGAGAACTGGGTTATCTTCAGATCCCCGACGGCGTGATCATCGAGACGGACTCCATGAAGAAATACACCCCTGAGCAGATAGTGCTCATCACTACCGGAAGCCAGGGAGAGTCCATGGCGGCTCTTTCCAGGATGGCGTCAAATCTTCACCGCAAGGTGCAGATCCAGGCGGGAGACTGTGTGGTATTTTCCTCAAGTCCCATTCCCGGAAACGAGAAGTCCGTGGCAAGAGTTATCAATGAACTGGGACGAAAGGGCGCAAAGGTTATCTTCCAGGATACCCATGTATCCGGACATGCCTGCGCCGAGGAGATCAAGCTTATCTACTCTCTTGTTAAGCCCAGGTTCTGCTATCCCGTACACGGTGAGTTCAGACACCTTATGGCCCAGAGAGATATCTGCTATTCACTGGGATATGACCAGGAACATGTGATCATGTCACGCTCCGGAGACGTGGTATCTCTCAGTGAGGACAAGTTTGAGATCGTGGGACATGTGCAGACGGGAGCCATCCTTGTTGACGGTCTCGGTGTAGGTGACGTAGGAAATATCGTTCTTCGCGACAGACAGAACCTGGCTGAGAACGGTATCGTCATCATCGTCCTTACCCTTGAAAAATACAGCTGCAATGTTATCGCAGGTCCGGATATCGTGACCAGAGGATTTGTATATGTGCGTGAGGCTGAGAATCTTCTGACCGAAGCCAAGGAGATAGTGGTGGATGCGGTTGAGAAATGTGCCAATAAGAGGGTTACCGACTGGAGCACCATTAAGAATAATCTCAAGGATGATCTGAGTGATTATCTTTGGAAGAAGATGAAGCGTACACCGGTTATCCTGCCAATCATTATGGAAGCTCAGTAATGGACAATGATTTTCCCATAGTAAATGAACGGGTTACTGCCTATATAAATTCTCTTGCTCCGGACAACAGTCGTGAGATAGAAAATATAAGGGAAAAGGCGGAAAAGGAATACGTTCCCATAATAAAAAGAGAGACGGAAAGCCTGCTGAAGACACTGATAACTCTGAAAAGTCCGAGGAACATTTTAGAGATAGGTGCTGCGGTGGGCTATTCCGCTCTTATCATGAGCGGATGTATGGGAGTGGATTCAAATATAACCACTATTGAATCCTTCGGCAAACGTGTCAAAGAGGCAAATGAGAATTTTGCCGCATTGGGCATGCAGGATAGGATACGTCTTATCGATGGAGACGCCCTTGAAGTGCTGGACATCTTAGATGACAGTTTTGATATGGTGTTTATTGATGCCGCCAAGGGCCAATACGGGGAGTTTTTTAATAAAGCCATAAAGCTCTGCCTGCCGGGAGCGGTGATCCTTACCGATAACGTGCTTCAGGAAGGGACTATTGTTGAATCCAGATACCTCATAGAGCAGAGGGACAGGACGGTTCATTCCCGGATGAGGGACTTCTTATACGATATAACCCACAGGGACGACGTGAGCACGAGCATTATTCCCATAGGAGACGGAGTGGCTCTGTCGATTGTAAGATGAGATTACGGAGAGTATCATGACAAGTAAAAAAAAGCCTGAACTCCTTGCACCCGCAGGGAATCTTGATGTTTTAAAAACAGCCGTAATGTACGGGGCGGATGCAGTCTATATCGGAGGTGAAGCCTTCGGACTGCGTGCTGCAGCTGATAATTTTTCAAATGAAGAGATGAAAGAGGCGGTATCTTTTGCACATGATAATGGGGCAAAGCTTTATGTTACCGCCAATATCCTTGCACATAATTACGACTTAAAAGGGATAGAAGACTATTTTAAAGAATTGAGAGATATTCGTCCGGATGCGGTACTCATTGCCGATCCGGGCGTTTTTGAGATGGCGCGGGAGATCATGCCGGAGATGTCTATACATATCAGCACCCAGGCAAACAATGTAAATTATCGAACTTTTTTATTTTGGAAAAAGCTGGGAGCAGAGCGTGTGGTTACAGGCCGCGAACTCTCTTTAAAAGAGATAAAAGAGATAAGGGAGAATATCCCGGAGGACATGGAGATAGAAAGCTTTGTCCACGGCGCCATGTGCATGTCCTATTCCGGCAGATGTCTTATGAGCAACTATATGACAGGGCGTGATGCCAATAAAGGAGCCTGCACTCACCCCTGCCGCTGGACGTACTCTTTGGTGGAGGAGAAAAGGCCCGGAGAGTACATACCTGTATTTGAAAACGAGCGCGGAACCTTTATCTTTAACTCCAAAGATCTCTGCATGATAGATCATCTTCCTGAGATGATAGATGCGGGGATAGATAGTCTGAAGGTTGAAGGGCGAATGAAGACTGCACTCTACGTGGCCACAGTGGTCAGAGCATACCGTATGGCCATAGACGATTATTTTGAAGATCCGAACATTTACAAAGATAGGATTCCGTTTTATATACGCGAGGTATTATCTGCATCAAGGCGTAAATACTGCACCGGATTCTTTTTCGGAAAAGCGGGCGAAGAGTCTATGTTTTACGAGGCGGAGCGTACTGCCCCGGAAACCTATCTGGGCACGGTAGAGTCTGTGGAAGAAAAAGAGGGCAGGATATTTGCAGTCCTTGAACAAAAAAATAAATTCTGCGTGGGTGATACGCTGGAAGCCATACGCCC
>CACWUI010000088.1 GCA_902764045.1 uncultured Lachnospiraceae bacterium | reverse complement strand
TAAGCCGTCCTTTACCGGAAAGCCTGCGGGCTATCATAAGGCTGTGACCTCCGCCACCGAGAGTACCGTCAACATAAATACCGTCTTCTTTTATATCCAGACTCTCTATCGTTTCATTTAAAAGAACCGATATATGGCCAAAATCCATTGTTTCTCCTTACAACTAAATCAAAAAGCCCATATCCTGCATTCCGTCCAAAAGGTCGTCCATGTTGTCATTGATCTCGGACATACTGGTCTCCCAGCGTTCCTTATCCCAGATCTCTATACGGGTTCCCGTTCCGACCATACATACATCTTTTTTTAGATCCGCGTGGCTGCGCAAGCCCGCAGGGACGAGGATACGTCCCTGCTTATCAGGCTCGCACTGAGAAAATCCCGCAGAAAAAAATCTGGTCAATTTTCTTGCTTCTTTGTTTATAAGCGGTAATTTTTTTAACTTTTCCTGCAGATCATTCCATTCGGATTTGGTGTAGACAAACAAGCACCCGTCAAGTCCGCGGGTGATAACGAAGGAATCTCCAAGCTCTTCCCGAAAGCGGGCAGGCAGGATGAGACGCCCTTTGGCGTCGATAGTATGATAATATTCGCCATCAAACATATTGTTCTTCTCCTGCCAAATCTACCACTTTTCTCCACTAATCGCTACTTTTTACCACTTACATGCACATAATAGCACTTTAAATAAGAAAAACAAGCCTGAAAAATGCTTATCAATCGGCTTATATGCTGGGTTTGCGGAAAGTGGGGAGTTCGGAAAATCAATATATAGTGGTTATGGCGCTGTCGCAAAACAATATATATGCGATTTTTATACTATTCTTTGATCTATTATTTTTATAAATATTGTTTTATTAAATTTTTATTAACAGTCAGCCTTGAGACTGATACTCTTCTGTGATATATTTAATCAAATATGTTAAAAACCCTGATCACGGAGGTAAATAAATGAAACTTGGTATAGTAGGTCTTCCGAATGTCGGTAAAAGCACACTTTTTAATTCTCTCACAAAAGCCGGGGCAGATGCTGCCAATTACCCCTTTTGCACCATCGATCCCAATGTGGGGATAGTTACTGTGCCTGATGAAAGGCTCGAAAAGCTGGCGACTCTTTATAATTCTGAGAAAATAACGCCTGCGGTTATAGAATTCGTGGATATTGCAGGCCTTGTAAAGGGCGCTTCAAAGGGGGAAGGTCTGGGAAACCAGTTTCTTTCCAATATCCGCGAGGTTGACGCCATCGTTCATGTGGTAAGGTGCTTTGAGGACTCTAATATCGTTCATGTGGACGGTTCCATCGACCCTCTCCGTGATATTGAGACTATCAATATGGAGCTTATCTTTGCGGATATGGAGGTTCTTGAAAAAAGACTTGCCAAGCAGAAAAAGCTTGCAAACAATAATAAAGAAGCGGCAAAAGAAGTTGCCTTTATTGAAAAAGTAATGACTCATCTTGAAAACGGAAAGCTTGCACTTACCCTTGAGCTCACCGATGATGAGGCAGAGTATATGAAGGAATATAACCTGCTTACGGCAAAGCCCGTTATCTATGCTGCCAACGTATCCGATGATGATATCGCCGATGACGCTGCCAATAACCCCAACGTGGCCAAAGTCAGGGAATATGCTGCAGAATCAGGCAGCGGGGTTTATGTGGTCTGTGCCCAGATAGAGGCTGAGATGTCAGATCTTGACGATGATGAAAAGAAGATGTTTCTTGATGATCTTGGTATTTCTTCTTCGGGACTTGATAAGCTCATCACTGCAAGCTATGAGCTTTTGGGGCTTATCAGTTATCTTACTTCCGGGGAACCCGAGACAAGGGCCTGGACCATAAAGAAAGGTACCAAGGCACCCCAGGCTGCGGGAAAAATCCATACGGATTTTGAGAGAGGCTTTATAAAGGCCGAGGTTGTAGGCTGGCAGGAACTGCTTGACGCCGGTTCACTTCATGCCGCTAAGGAAAAAGGTCTTGTGCGCATGGAGGGCAAGGATTATGTGGTGCAGGACGGAGATGTGATACTTTTCAGGTTTAATGTGTAATAATAACGGCAGGAAATGTTTTTGCTCCCCTTTTTTCGCTTGGCTGTCATTTTATCCAAATGATGGCCGGATACGCGAATCGGGAATCGCAAAAAGCATTTCCTGCCGTTTTCTTTATTAGTAAGCAATAAAGGAGACAGTGTAATATCACTGTCTCCTTTTAATTCATCCAAACTCTTTAATCACTGCTCTTTCTTTGCCGCTTCAAATCTGGCTTTCTTATCGATATGACCTGCTGCCCAGAGTCTCTGTGCGGTATCAGTCCACTCTTCTGCGTAATCATCGCACTTAGCGCAAAGATGATCCACATCCTCGGGTGACTGCATATCTGTTGAATGAGCGCCTGTCTCTTTTACCATAGCCCTTAACTTGTCGGGATTCTCAAGCATAGGACAGGGCTGGAGGTGGTTGTCATTGAAAGGCTGATTTGCCTGATATACCTTAAAGAGAGGCTGCTGTAAGCACTCAAGCCAGCTCATATCGTGGATGTTGGCATTTGAATAATGGATAAATACGCAAGGCTCAACATCACCGTTGGGATTTACATGGCAATAGTATTTACCGCCGGCGATACATCCGGAAACGAACTCACCGTCATTCTGGAAGTCTACTACCATGATAGGCTTTCCGCCCTCATATCCTCTGATCTCACGTACTCTCTTATACATATACTCTCTCTGCTCGGGATTCAGCAGGAGATCCGTAGCAGCATCATTGCCAACGGGCATATAATGGAAATACCATGAATATTTAACACCCTTTGCAATAAGAAGATCGATGAACTCATCGGATGTAACGGTCTTGTAGTTCTTGCTAGTGTAGCAGATGGAAGTACCGAAAAGCATCTTATTTGCCTTCATGAGATCCATGGCATGAAGAACCTTCTCATAAACGCCCTTACCTCTACGACTGTCATTCACTTCCTCAAATCCCTCAAGTGAAACTGAAGGTGTAAAGTTTCCTACTCTTACTGCCTCCTTACAGAAAGCATCATCGATAAGAGTTCCGTTGGTAAAGCAATGGAAATGGCTGTAGGGATGTGCTTCGCAAAGCTTGATGATGTCATCCTTTCTGATAAGGGGCTCGCCGCCTGTCATAAGGAAAGCGTGTGTACCGAGAGCCTCAGCCTCGGTAATAAGCTTGTCCATATCCTCATAAGAAAGCTGCTTTGTATGTCCGTACTCTGCTGCCCAGCAACCGGTACATTTCAGGTTACAGGCACTTGTGGGATCGATAAGGATAAGCCAGGGAATGGAGCAACCGTACTTTTTCTTATTCTCCTGTGCGATCTTAAATCCTCTGAAGCCTGCCTCGTATGCAAGGTTCAATGCTCTGTTCTTAATGATCTTGGGATCGATATCATCAAAAAGAGAATCCGCATACTTCATCCATTTGCTGTCAGGATCACTGAAAATATCTCTGAATCTCTGATATGCGGCAGGTGACCATGTGTCACCGAGTACCTTTTCAACAAGGTCAACAAGCTGAAGCAACGCCTTCTGACGATCCTTTCCCGCATGCTTAAGAGCCGCATCTACCACTACTTCAAACATTTTACGCTGTGCCTTATGGGCCAAATCAAATGCCATTATGTAAAACCTCCTGTTTGTCCTCTTTGATTTCATTATTTTTCTTACAGGCTTAATAATAGGACTATTGCCTTTTAATCGCATTAGACAAGGGCTATTTTATGTCTAAAAAGTAAACGCACGGGTATATTTGTTACCCGTGCGTAATCACAATATATAGTGGTCAGATGCTTTAATCCTTCAAGTCATTGAGTTGCGAAAACTCAAGCTGGCATCCTATGATAAACGTGACCGTCTCATTTACGGCCTGATGTGTGGCTTCAACAAAATCCTCTGCACTGACCCCGCTGTTTAACCAGCGTTTAACTGCAGCCGCAAGACCTTCACAGAAAAAATCCTCATAGCAGTGTGCAAGGGCTTCCGGCACATCCGGAAGAACGCTTTCGCATATGCCCGCCGCTATGGGAGTGATCCCCTGTACAAACGTGTCATGAAAGCTGTTCTGACCGTCGGAGTCAAAGAGTTTTTTGTAAAAGGACCGGTTTTCTCCTAAATAAGTAAAGAGATTATCGAAAAACCACACCATATCGTATCCGATGATACGCTCTTTTTTACCCAAGAACTCATAATCAAATATCCAGCTTACAAGATCGTATTTATCCTTGAAATGATAGTAAAAGCTTTTTCTTGTAAGCCCGCAGTCTTCGCATATCTCAGCCACGGAAATCTTATCGAAACGCTTATCCTTCATTATCTTTTTAAGGCTTTCAGCTATTGCCTTCTTCGTAATCGTGGAATCTGCCATAATGCCGACCTCCAATCATAAAAAAAGTAAACACATATTTATTTTTTTGAAAAAAGGTAAAAATTCTTGCTCTCTGTAACCTTAATTATAGCAGATTGTGATAAAAAAACAATTATAAGAATTTTTTTAATCCTCTGCCGCGTGCTCCATACCCATTTGTAAAATGGTGCTTACATGCTCGTCCTTTAATGAATAATAAGAATATCTTCCTTCTTTTCTTACACTGATAAGCTTCGCATCCCTTAAGATACGAAGCTGGTGTGAGATCGCCGACTGCTCCATCCCTATCTCTTCCGTTATGTCCTCAACACATTTTTCGGAATCCTGCAGGCAAAAAAGAATCCTAATACGGGTTTTGTCGCCGAACACTTTAAAACCATCGGCAATCGCCTGCGCCCTTGCATCATCCATTATAATCACCTCTGCATTCATGATTGTATATTCATATATTCATGTTAACACGAAAAAATTTATTGTCAAGTATCAAGTACTATCTTAAGCACTGCATCTGCCTGCTTGGCGGCCGCCACACATACCCCGGGTGCAAGGGGCGGCAGGCTTTTTATATCACTGCTTCCGTCTCCCACCAAAAAAAAGTTGTCACTTATTTTTTTCGTCACTATGGAATCAGTCCTTCCGTATCCCGCTAAGCCGGATGCAGCAATTACGGGTTTGCCCGTGGTCAGCGCACCATTTACAAAGACAGCTTTAGTACGGGGATCATCAAATGCTTCAACTATGATATGGCTTTCTTTTATCAGTTCGGGAATGTTTTCCTCAGGACTGATCTTTTTATTGATCATTTTCAGATCAAGCTCCGGCTCAAGTTTTAGAAGATTGGCAGAACCGTGGAATATATCATTTTATAAAGAGCAAGGCAAATAGCAAAGACTATTTTATTGGTATTAGAGATACTATTTATTTCTGTTA
>CACWUI010000087.1:1524-6896 GCA_902764045.1 uncultured Lachnospiraceae bacterium | reverse complement strand
TATCTTTTGCGGGAAATGCTGCGATAAAGGCCTCAGGCGGCGGTGAGTACCAGGCTCAGGTATCAACGGCGATACCTACCACCGATGCCAACATCAAAGAATCTGAAAAAACAACGGGAAGTCTTGATGTTACATCAATTTCAAATTCAGTTCTTCCTGCCATGGTGGAACTGACGGGAAGTGCTACCGTTTCACAGCAGACCATGTTCGGACCGCAGCAGTATGAGGCACAGTCCAGCGGAACCGGGATCATAGTCGGAAAAAATGAAGAAGAGCTTCTTATCCTTACCAATGCCCATGTGGTGGAGGAGATGGAAGATCTGCAGTGTGAGTTTGTTAATGAAAAAAAAGCAGCAGCGTCAATAAAGGGTTCATCCTCTGCGGATGATGTGGCGGTAGTTGCTGTTAAACTTTCCGATATGGATGAGGAAACAACGGGTGCTATAGCAATAGCCCAGCTTGATGATTCCAATTCAGAGGTTGTGGGTGAGCAGGTAATCGCAATAGGAAATGACCTTGGCGAGGGGCAGTCGGTTACGGTCGGTTATATAAGCGCTCTGGACAGATCCATTACCATTGACGGAGTTGAGTATAAAGGTCTTATAATGACAGATGCAGCTATCAATTCCGGAAACAGCGGTGGTGCACTGATAAACTCCGAGGGCAAGGTCATAGGTATTAATTTTGCCAAAGACGGCACGACAGGCGTGGAGAACATGGCTTATTCCATTCCCATCTCAAAGGTTAAGGATCTTATAGATTCGCTTATGACTCAGGAGACAAGGGACAAAGTTTCTGAAGAAGAAGCGGGGTACCTTGGAATAAGCGGTATTGATATTACAAGTGAACTTCACGCGACCTACGGTTATCCACAGGGCGTTATGATAAGAACCGTTGAGGATGATTCGGCAGCCGATAAAGCGGGTCTTGATTCTTATGATATCATCACCGGATTTGACGGTAAGTCTGTTACTACACTTACGGGACTGCAGGGTATCATGAAATATTATAAAAAAGGCGAGACTGTTGATATAACCTATTATCATATGGAAGATAACGAGTACGTTCAAAAGACCACACAGGCAACTCTGGGAGGGTTAAAATAAGGTAAAAGAGCAGATCTCTCTTACGAAAAAACGATTGACGAAACTGATTTTCGTGTTATAATGTTCAGAGTGCAGCGAATATACCCAAAATGTATTGATGGCACAATCCGAAACAGAAGGGTGGTCAGGAAAAAGCATGTCGAACGTTATCGTTAAAGAGAACGAGTCTTTAGACAGCGCATTACGCAGATTCAAAAGAAATTGCGCCAAAGCGGGTATTCAGCAGGAGATTCGTAAGAGAGAACATTACGAAAAGCCCAGCGTGCGTCGCAAGAAGAAATCAGAAGCGGCAAGAAAACGCAAGTATAACTGATACTTAATTTATATAAGATCGTCACGTGAAAGTGACGGTCTTTTTTAATGTATGTTGTTATTGCATAAAGTGCTATAATAACCATTGATCAATAAAAAAAGAGGAAAAATATGACAATAATCGAAGCAAACGTGGAAATACCGGCCCAGTTCGGAAGCACGGTTTTCGGAGCATTTGATGCCAATGTAAAAAAAATAGAAAAGGCTTTTGATGTGTCGGTCATATCAAGGGATTCATCGGTTAAAGTCCTGGGTAATAAAGAAGGGACCGGAAAAGCGGTGGAAGTATTAAAAACACTGCTTCAGCTGGCGGTATCAAACGGATTTGTTACGGATCAGAATGTGGATTATGCCATAGAGATGGCACGTGAGAATTCCGAGGAATCAGTGCTTGAGGCTGACAAAGACGTTATATGCCGTACTTTTTCCGGAAAGCTTATAAAGCCCAAAACCATGGGACAAAAATCCTATGTGGATCTTATGAGGAACCGTATGATCGTATTCGGTATGGGGCCTGCGGGTACGGGTAAGACTTATCTTGCCATGGCCATGGCTATCATGGCCTTTAAGAAAAAAGAGGTGGAGCGTATCATACTTACCCGTCCCGCTATTGAGGCAGGAGAAAAGCTGGGATTTTTGCCGGGAGACCTGCAAAGCAAAGTGGATCCTTATCTGAGACCCCTGTATGATGCTTTATTTGAGATAATGGGTGCTGAGAGCTTTAATACCAACATGGAAAAAGGGCTTATTGAAGTGGCGCCTCTTGCATATATGAGGGGTCGGACCCTGGATAATGCCTACATCATACTCGATGAGGCGCAAAATACCACGCCTTCCCAGATGAAGATGTTTCTTACCCGTATAGGTTTCGGTTCAAAGGTTGTGGTGACAGGAGACAGGTCACAAAAGGACCTGCCGGACAGCACAAAGTCGGGGCTTGATGAGGCGGTAAAGATACTGGGGAAAGTTGATGAGATCGGATTTGCAAAGCTTACCGCAAGAGACGTGGTCCGCCACCCGTTGGTTCAAAGAATAGTAAAGGCTTATGACGAATACGAATCGAAAAATCAAAAGAAAAAGTGAGGCATAAAAGCATATGAGCATAAATATATCCTGTGAGACAGACGAAGAGCCGGGGATTGAAAACTACGAAGAAGTGATAGAAACCGTGATAAACAAGGCTCTTGACAAAATAAACTGCCCCTATGAAACGGAAGTGAATGTGGTTCTTACGGATGATGACCGGATAATGGAAATAAATGATGAATTTCGCGGGATCAGTGATCCGACAGATGTTCTTTCCTTCCCTGCCATAGACTTTGACTCCCCGGGTGATTTTGAGAGTTTAAAAAAAGTCTTCGATGAAAGAGAAGCGGAGTTTTTCAATCCCGATACAGGGGAACTTGTGCTGGGAGACATGATCATATCAGTTAATAAAATAAAGTCCCAGGCAGAAGAATACGGTCATTCGATAAGAAGGGAGCTGGCGTTTCTCGTTGCCCACAGCATGTATCATCTTTTCGGGTACGATCACATGACAGAAACGGATGCAAATGTGATGGAAGAAAAGCAGGAGGCTGTTCTTAAAGAATTAGGTATAAGCAGACAGTAAGTTATGAAAAAATATGATTGTACGATAGTCGGGGCCGGCGCATCCGGTATGACGGCGGGGATAATAGCTGCAAGAAGGGGCTTAAAAGTCTGCCTTCTGGAACATAAAAATGAACCCGGGAAAAAGCTTTTGCGAACGGGTAACGGAAAGTGCAATTTCACCCACAAAGGAGTAACGGCGGAGGATTATCCTTTAAGATACAGAGGAATAACCGGTGCTGTTTTTAATAAATTCGGTTATGAAAGCACGATCTCTTTTTTTAAGGAGCTGGGTGTTTTCCCGTCGGAGAAAAACGGATATGTTTACCCTATGTCCGGTACGGCCCTGTCTGTGCGCAACGCTCTGGTGGACGAACTAAAGAGATTAAAGGTTGATATAATTACCGATGTCAGGATCGAAAGCGTAGATCCCGGCTTTTTTACAAAGGCATTGATCAATGGAAAAATGACGGAAGTAGAAAGTGCGACACTTCTGATGGCGGCCGGATCCTGCGCTGCTCCCGGTACAGGTTCGGACGGAAGCGGGTATATCCTGCTTGAAAAAGCGGGAGTAAAAATAAAAAAACCGCTTCCTGCTCTTGTGAAGCTTTTGTCTGATGACAGGACATGCAGGCGGGCGGCAGGAGTAAGGACAGACGGGATAATAAGGCTTTTTATAAACGGTGAATTAAAATGCACCGAGTCCGGAGAGATACAGTTTACCGACGACGGGATTTCGGGGATCCCTGTATTCCAGATAAGCAGGGAAGCAGCACAGGCTTTGGACGAAAATAAAAGGACAGAAACGGTGACCGATCTTGCCCCCGGTATTACCGTAGAAGAGCTAAAGGATTATTTCAAATACGGTTTTATAAATGCAGGCGGCAGAAGCCTTAAAAATTTCCTGGGAGGAATAATCCCCGGAAAAATGGTTACGGCTGTTGCGGATAAAGCCTCTGTGTCAGCTGACAAAAAAGTATGTGAACTAAGCGAAGAAAAAGCCCTGGAGATAGTTGAGACAATAAAAAATTATCGTCTGATCATAACAAAAACAAACGGCTTTGACGGGGCGCAGGTCTGCAGTGGCGGAGTGGATCTGGCAGAGATTGATTTTGAAACAATGGAACACAGAAAAATAAAAGGTCTTTTCTTTTCGGGAGAAACAGTTGATGTGGACGGTCCCTGCGGAGGATACAACCTGCAGTGGGCCTGGAGCTCCGGAGCCGTGGCGGGGATGAATTTATGATCGTTTTAGAACAGATAAAGCTTTCGGCGGGACACAGCAGAGAAGAGCTTACTGCTATTATCAAGGATAAGCTGGGAGTAAAGGAAAATGTTGAATATCAGATTTTGAAGCGTTCTGTAGACGCCAGAAAAAAACCTGATATTTTTTTTGTGTACAAGATCCGGATCCTTACCGATGTGAAACTGAAAAAATATGACAGACGTCATGTCCGTATTTCCGAAGACATTCAGGGATATATTTTCCCCGATAAATATCCCGGTCGTATTCCCGAAGAAAGAAGACCTGTGATCGTGGGATTCGGACCTGCGGGGATGTTTGCCGCGTTACTGCTGGCAAGGGCAGGCTTTTGCCCTGTTGTATTAGAGCGTGGACAGGACGCGGATACCAGACAAAGGGACGTTTCTGAATTTTGGAAAACAGGAGTGCTGAAGGAAGAGTCTAATGTATCCTTCGGAGAGGGAGGAGCCGGAACGTTTTCCGACGGAAAGTTAAATACCGGTATAGGAAGCGCACAGGGAAGGGCAGATGAGGTTTTACGTATTTTTGCCGATCACGGAGCCCCGGGAGAAATACTTACCGACAATAAGCCTCATCTCGGAACTGATGTGTTAAAGGAGATCGTGAAATCCATACGGGAAGAGATAATAAGGCTGGGAGGTTCCGTTTATTTCGGAGCCAGATATAAAACGTTTAAAACCGAAAGGGGGAAGGTCTCAGGCTGCATATATGAGGATATAAGGTCGGGAAAAGAACATGAAGTAAAGACAGAAAATATCTGTCTTTGCATAGGACACAGCGCAAGAGATACATTTCATGAACTTTATAATGACGGAATAAAGATGGAACAAAAAGCCTTTGCCGCAGGTATCAGGATAATACACCCGCAAAGTGTTATTGATGAGCATATGTACGGTATAGGTGACAAGGATATTATAAGAAAAAAAGGTCTTCCCGTGGCGGATTATAAACTTACCGGACAGTCGGAGGATAAAAGAGGTGTTTATTCTTTTTGTATGTGTCCGGGAGGTTTTGTGGTGGACGCGTCCTCCGAAAAGGGCGGAACAGTCGTAAACGGCATGAGTTTCAGTCGCCGTGATTCCGGTTTTGCCAATTCGGCA
>CACWUI010000087.1:0-1497 GCA_902764045.1 uncultured Lachnospiraceae bacterium | reverse complement strand
TTCGGCAATAGTCGTAACAGTTTCAGGTAAAGATTTCGGCGATGGCATCTTTGCAGGCGTTGAGTTTCAAAAAAAACTTGAGGAGGCAGCCCATTCGGAAGGGGGAGGAAGCATTCCCGTCCAATATTACGGAGACTTTATCAGAGGGAAGAAAACGGCTGAAACCGGAGATCTGAGCAAATGCGTAAAGGGAAGGGTCAGAGGCGGTGATCTGAACAGTGTATTACCGTCGTATGTTTCCTGGGCAATAAAAGATGTGATGCCGGGATTCGGGAATAGGATCAAAGGCTTTGATGCGGAGGAGGCAATATGCTTGGGCGTAGAATCACGAACATCTTCTCCCATAAGGATACCCAGAGACGATGATCTTATGTCTGATATACCGGGTATATTCCCCTGCGGTGAGGGGGCAGGATATGCAGGGGGAATAACTTCGGCTGCGGTGGACGGAATGCGGGTGGCCGAGGCTGTTGCCAAAAGAATAGTGAACAGGATATAATTATAAAAGTTTTTTTCGGAGATCAGAGATTATGTCTTACATGAGCCTATACAGAAAATGGCGTCCCAGGACCTTTAAGGGGGTCAGGGGTCAGGATGCGGTGGTGACCACACTTCAAAATCAGATAAAGACCGGAAAGATCGGACATGCATATCTTTTTACCGGTACGCGCGGGACGGGAAAGACCAGCGTGGCAAAGATACTTGCGGCGGCGGTAAACTGTGCTGATCCCACAGACGGAAACCCATGTCTTGAGTGTGAAAGCTGTAAGTCTGTACTTGCCGGCAACAATATGAATGTTAGGGAGATTGATGCGGCGTCTAACAATGGAGTTGATAACGTAAGGGAGATCAGGGAGGATGTGATGTATCCTCCTACCGGTGATAAATATAAGGTATATATCATCGATGAGGCACATATGCTTTCTGCAGGAGCTTTTAACGCTCTTCTTAAGACCCTTGAGGAACCGCCGGATTACGTTATTTTTATTCTTGCCACTACGGAGGCAGCAAAGCTTCCGGTGACCATTCTTTCCAGATGTCAGAGGTACGATTTTCACAGAATAAGCGCATCCGTCATTAAAGAGCAGCTGGTCATGCTCTCAAAGGAAGAGGGTATTGATGCCGAGGATAAAGCTTTGGAGTATATTGCCCGGAAGGCTGACGGGGCAATGCGTGATGCCTTAAGCCTTTTTGACAGGTGTGCAGCTTTTTATTCCGGAGAAAGCATTACCTATGACGGTGTTTTAAACATTTTGGGCGCGGTTGATACGGATGTGTTTTCCGAAATTTTCAACTGCATCACGGATTGCGACACCACGGGAGCCCTGAAGGCATTTGACAGGGTGATCGCAGAGGGCGGGGTGGCAGTAAGATTTTTTACGGATTTTGCGGCGTATTTGAGAAACCTGATGCTGATCTCGGTATCCGGAGATGACGGTGATGATTACATTCAGGATATAACCACTGAAAATATGGATAAAATGAAAACAGAATTAG
>CACWUI010000086.1 GCA_902764045.1 uncultured Lachnospiraceae bacterium | reverse complement strand
CTAAAACAAAATGGATGCCCCCTGTAAAGTACAGGGAAGCATCCATGTGTTCCACCTAAAGGGCCAATCAATATGTCCAGGATTCTGGGTACATATCAAGGAACGGTTCCCTGTCTTCTTTTTTTTGTGAAAGAAAACTTCAAAAAAATAAAAAAAAGAGACAGAAACCTACCTCTCCTTGTCTTCGTATTAATACGGATGACAGGAATTGAACCTGCACGTCTGTTGACAATAGAACCTAAATCTATCGCGTCTGCCTGTTCCGCCACATCCGCATAAAAAAACCGCGCGTATGATATCGAACGCATACCCCGGACGTTACCGTCAAAACCCAAGCTCGATCCAGGCACCCTTTCGGCACACGGAAGGTTCCATTTAATGCTGCTTCGTTCCCGACCTGACATGATTCGTGGATTTCCGTTGCGAAAGACCCAAACGTCATCGCCGTTTTCTGACGGGCTGCTCCAAAATAATCTGCCCTTTACCAAACATCACCCCTGCTATAGCGGATTTCACAGGTACAAGGCGCCGCTACTGCCCCGGCTGCGCGGTATCATGATTATAGAGATTTTTTTCCGCAAAGTCAATTTTATGTACTTTTTTCATTAAAAGTTATAAAATACACATTGTCAGATAAAGATGAGTATAGAAGGGGATGCATTTTATGAAAAAACGGATATTGCTTATTCCTGTATTAGCCGGAGTTTTAGGTATGACCGGCTGCGGTTTTTTCGGAATGGGCGACTACAACAAAAGAAAAGAAGAGAGTCAGCAGGCGGAGTCTGCATCAAAGGAGGAGGAGACTACCACCACGGCACCTGAAAAAAAGACTGAGGAGGTTTCTCTTATTGCCTGCGGTGACAACCTGATCCACGACACGGTTTATAAAAAGTTCTATGACGAAAAGAACGATACCTATGACTTTGTTCCGCTTTATGAAAATATTGCGCCCACTATAAAAAAATATGATCTTGCGGTGATCAATCAGGAGACCATATTTGTAAAGGATAATGCGGATGTATCCAACTATCCGGCCTTCGGGACGCCACAGGTCATGGGAGACGCCCTGGTTACCTCCGGATATGACATTGTTCTTTCCGCCACCAATCACACCATGGACAAGGGAACAAAGGCTATACAGGGAATGGCAGAGTACTGGAAAGAAAGCTATCCACAGATAAGCCTTCTGGGTATCCACGATTCCGTGGAGGATTACAATACAATAGATTACGTGACAAAAAACGGCATTAAATTTGCAATGTTTAATTATACATACGGATTAAACGGCATAGAGCTTCCCGAGGACAAGTATTATATGGTGGATCTTCTGGATAATAAGGATAAATTCCTGAAAGACATTCAAACTGCTGAGGGTGAAGCCGATATGACCATCTGCTTTCTTCATATAGGGGAAGAGTACACGTATGAGCCCACTGACGACCAGGTTGCCTATATAGAGGACGTGATCGATGCCGGAGCAGATGTGGTCATATGCGCCCACCCCCATGTTATAGAGCCTTACGGCACGGTAAAGACATCCAAAGGGAACACCGGCGTAGTATTTTATTCCTGTGGCAATTTCGTTTCCGGTCAGGACGAAATAGACAGGCTTTTGGGAGGTATGGCTACCGTAAATATCCGTAAGACCACGGAAGGTGACGATTCCGTCACGGAAGTGGTTGACTACGATTTCATCCCTGTCGTTACCCATTACACAAGATCTGAGGAAGCGGTTTATCTCCTTGATGATTATACGGAAACCCTTGCGGACGAGCACCTTATAAAGAATTCTGACAACAGGTTTTCTGTTTTATATTTAAAGGAACTTTTCTATGATATAGCGGGAAAGCCATTTGACGAAACAAAAGAAAAAAGCACCACCGCAACAACCGGATCCGACGAAGAAGAGGATGAGGAAGATGAGGATAGTGCTTAAAAATTATTTAATGTATCTGTCCGTAAAATCAAATATTTTTTTAAAGTAAGTATCCCTGTCGTAAAAGCATGCGCATACGTGCTCTGCCTCGGGAACTGTGTATAGCTCTTTCGGCTCATTTGCCGAATCATAAAGAATACGCACATTCTCGAATGGCACATAAGAGTCCCCTTTTGCGTGTATGAAAAGCGTGGGGATATTGCTTTTTTTCAGCTGTTCGCATGAGTCTGCCTTTAAAAATGAATAGCCCGCCTTATGTTTTGCAATTATATCTGCAGCATTAAGTATAGGGAAGGAGGGGATATGATAGGCCTCCTTCATAAGTGTTTTATACATACTTCCCACTGAGGTATATCCGCTGTCTTCAATACATACCTTTACATTATCAGGTAGTCCTTCGCCACAGGCCATCATTACTGCATCAGCTCCCATGGACTGACCGAAAAGAACTATGGAGGCTCCCGGATCCAGGTATGAAAGGTGCCGGCACCATTTTTTGATATCAAGCCTCTCCAGCCAGCCCATACCTATATACTCACCTTCACTTTTTCCGTGGGCCCGAAGATCCACAAATAAAACATTAAATCCCTGTTTATAAAAGTCGGCAAGATAGCAGTACATGTCATTAAGGCAGCAGTTATAGCCGTGGACTATGATGACATACTTATGGGATCCTTTATTTCGGAATATCTCGCCATAGAGTTTAAATCCTTCCTCGGAAAGAATGTGAAGCGCTTCCCCCGGATTCTTTTCCATTACGGCCTTTGATTCTTTAAGCATTTGGTAGTGGGTAGCATACAGCCCATGGATCATTTCTTTATTTTTTGTCTCTAATGATCTGTTTCTTCTTTTTTCATTAGAGTACTTTTTTTTGCCGCGTTTAATGGCAATGTTTACATAATAATGACCGGCAAGAAAAAGAAATCCTGCGGTAAGTCCTGCGATTATTCCTCCGGCGACAACGGCCCTTTTTGTGATCTTATTCATAGCAGACACCCCTTTCATATATCATTATTTTACCAGACTGAGTCAAGGTGGCAAATGCGGTTGTAAGGCGTATTTGCTTTATGTTATACTTACCCTTAACATGGGCGCAGTATGTTTGACCGGCGCCGAAAAGGAAGGCTGATTATGACACCTGAAGAAAATATTGAACTGGCAGACATTCTTTTTAAGGATGAAGAGCTGAAAACACCCGAAGAATATGAAGAGATCTTTCCCTACAGAAAGCTTCCGAATAAGGCTGAAGTAACAAGGCTGGCCCCCAGTCCCACGGGCTTTATACATCTGGGAAATCTTTACAGTGCACTGGCGGATGAGAGGATAGCCCATACAAAGGACGGTGTGTTTTTCTTAAGGATAGAGGATACGGATGCAAAGCGGAAAGTAGATGGTGCGGTAGAGCTTGTTATAGACTCCCTTAAGTATTTCGGAATAGAATTTGACGAAGGCGCAGGACTTCCCGACGATGCCCCCGGGAATGTTTACGGTCCTTATACACAAAGTGAGAGAAAAGAAATATACCATACATATGCAAAAGAACTGGTAAAAAAAGGTCTTGCATACCCTTGCTTTTGTGAAGAAGAAGAACTGGAAGCTATAAGAAAAGCCCAGGAGGAAGCAAAGGAACTTACGGGATATTATGGCAAGTACGCCGTATGGAGAGACAAATCTCTTGAAGAAATAAAAGAGGCTCTTGCGTCGGGAAAGCCTTATGTTTTAAGGCTCAGATCCCGGGGGACTCCTGACAGGGAATTTGAATTCGAAGACGAGATAAAGGGTAAGATAAGTCTTCCGGAAAATATTCACGATGTGGTAATACTTAAAAAAGACGGTATACCCACATATCACTTTGCCCATGCGGTTGATGATCATCTTATGCGCACGACGCTTGTGCTGAGGGGTACGGAGTGGCTGGCGTCGGTTCCCACTCATGTGGAGCTTTTCAATGCACTGGGATTCAGGCTTCCCAAGTATGCCCACACTGCACATATGATGAAGACCGACCCGGAGACGGGAGGGAAAAGGAAGCTTTCCAAAAGAAGCGATCCGGAGATGTCTTTGGAGTTTTACAAAAAGGACGGATATCATCCGATATGCCTGAAGGTTTATCTTCTTACACTTTTAAACTCAGACTTTGAGGAATGGCACAGGAATAATCCGGAAGCCGGGCTTGAGGAATTTCCTTTTTCAGTTAAGAAAATGAACAATTCCGGCGCGCTTTTTGATATGGATAAGCTGGAAAACATATGTAAAAACGAGCTTTCCCAACTGAGTGAAGAGGAACTTGCAGGCTTTCTTGAAAACTGGGCAAGAGAATATGCGCCGGATAAGGAGGACAAATATTTCTCCGATAGGGAAATGATCCTTAATGTTTTAAGACTTTATATGGGTGTGGGACAGAAGCGTAGAAGAAAGGACTTTGTAAATGCAAAGCAGGCCATGGAACTTATCTCCTTCTTTTTTGAGGAAGAGGAAAATCCGGCGGACGAATTCCGACAGCCTCCTGAAGTAAGAAACGAAATTCTGAAAAGTTATCTTGAAGTCTTTGATTATGGCGACGACAACAGTCAGTGGTTTGACAAGCTTAAGGATATTGCACAGCAAAACGGTTTTGCCACAGACAGGAAGGACTACAAGGAAAATCCCGAAAAGTACAGGGGTGAAACCTCGGATGTAGCAGAGGTGATAAGGATCGCTGTTACAGGACGGGCCAATACACCTGATCTGTGGGGTATTATCCATATAATGGGTGAAGAACAGATGCGTGACAGGATATCGCGCTTTATTGATAAATAAAAAGGAGGTAAGTATGTCGAGAAAAAAATATACAAGAGAAGATATCATAAGGATCGTTAAAGACGAGAAAATAGAGTTTATCAGACTGCAGTTCAGCGATATTTTCGGGATATTAAAAAATGTAGCTATTACTTCGGATCAGATTGAAAAGGCACTGGATAATAAGTGTATGTTTGACGGTTCTTCAGTTGAAGGCTTTGTGCGTATAGAAGAGTCTGACATGTATCTTTATCCTGATTACGATTCATTTGTTATTTTTCCCTGGAACCAGGAAAAAGGAAAGGCTGCGAGACTGATCTGTGATGTTTATACGGCAGAGGGTGAGCCTTTTATGGGGGATCCCCGAAACGTATTGAAAAAAGTCTGCGCTGAGGCTGCGGATATGGGGTATACATTTAATGTGGGTCCTGAATGCGAGTTTTTCCTGTTTCAGTTGGACGAGCATGGCAAGCCCACCACCAAGTCAAATGATAACGGAAGTTATTTTGATCTGGGACCTACGGATCCGGGTGAGACCGTGAGACAGGAAATGGTCCTTGCCCTTGAGGATATGGGATTTGAAATAGAAGCGGCACATCATGAGGTGGCTCCCGCTCAGCATGAGATAGATTTCAAATATGATGATGCGGTATCGGCGGCCGACAACATCATACTATTGCTCAAAAGAATGATCTTTATGCCACATTTATGCCCAAACCCGTAAAGGGGATCGCAGGATCGGGAATGCATGTTAATATGTCTCTGGCAGATAAAAACGGGAAAAATATATTTGCCGATGATAAAGATCCCATGGGACTTTCAAAAGAAGCATACCACTTTATAGCTGGTCTTATGAAACATGCTGCATCCATGGCAGCCATTACCAATCCCCTGGTAAACTCTTACAAGAGACTTGTGCCCGGATATGAGGCGCCTGTGTATGTGGCATGGTCAGCCACAAACAGAAGTCCTCTTATACGGATACCCACAGCAAGAGGGAATTCCACGCGCATAGAGCTGAGAAACCCGGATCCTTCGGCCACACCCCACCTGGCTCTGGCGGTATGTCTTGCCGCAGGTCTTGACGGGATCAAGAACAGATTAGAGTTGTGTGAAAGTGTGGACAGAAATGTATTCACCATGACTGAAGAAGAAAGGGAAGAGGCAAATGTGGGTCTGCTTCCTTACAGACTATTAGATGCCATAAAGCTTTTGGAGAAAGATGATGTGATATGTGAAGCTTTAGGCGAGCATGTTGTTACCAAATATACTGAAGCCAAGCTCAAAGAGTGGGAGGATTACAGGACCTCCGTTTCACAGTGGGAACTTGACGAGTATCTGGCGAAATATTGATTCAGTTATTTTTAATATACGAGGTGTACCGATATGGACAAAGAATGGAAAGAAATGACGCTGGTTGAATTTGCTGATGAACTGGCATCATCTGCGCCGACTCCCGGAGGGGGTGGGGCTTGTGCATATGTGGCGGCATTAGGCGTTGCATTGGGAAGAATGGTCGCTGCACTTACAACGGGGAAGGAAAAATATGCGGACACACAGGAAGAACTTGATGAGATAATCGTCAGGCTTGAGGAAAATCAGAAGAAGATGATCGACGGCATTGAGGAGGATGCTAAAGGTTTTCTTCCTCTTGCCGAGGCCTTTGCGCTGCCCAGGGAAACCCAGGCAGAGATACAGCACAGACAGATGATGATAGAGGCGTGTCTGCTTGATGCGGCAAGGTCACCGATTAATCTTATGAAGTCCATAGTGCCTATAGTTCTTGATCTTGAAAGGCTTACCGATATAGGAAGCAGTATAGTTGTAAGCGATGCGGGAACAGGTGTTATTTTCTGTCAGGCAGCCGTTGATGCGGCCATGCTGAATGTTTATATCAACACCAAACTTATGTCGGACAAGATGAAGGCCATGAGCCTGAATCAGGAGGCCAGGTCCCTTCAAAACGAAGTGATCGCCATTGCGGAGGATGCTTTAAGAACAGTTAAGAAAAAGATCAAAAAATAGGAGTACATATGGCTGAATTACGTGGAGATTCCGCTGCAAATAGGATACAGGAGCAGATAAGGGAAAAGCTGGAGGCTTACAAATGCTCAGATTATTATCCCGGCAGACTGCCGAAACTGGGGATAGTAAGAGTAGGAAAAAATGAAGACGATCTGGCATATGAAAAAAGT
>CACWUI010000085.1 GCA_902764045.1 uncultured Lachnospiraceae bacterium | reverse complement strand
CGTTCAGCACCAGCACAAGGGCAAGTATTATCCCGCTTGCCGCCATCACCATTGTGCCCAGACGGTTCGCCTTAACCTCAGTCTCATGGAACACATCATCGGTGGCCAGCCGGGATCTTATTTTTCCCCAGACGTTTTTGTTTTCCTTGTCCATAGGGTATTTTCCCTGTCTCTCCTAAATCACTGTATATACACCACCGAAGTTCTTCTGAAAGCATTTATCAGCTTCTGTACCGCAACATAAATAAGTCCCAGGGCAAAGATCCAAACGAAAACCTCCGTATATCTGATAAATATCAGGCACGCAAAGGCAACTGCGATATTGATGATTCCCGATATCAGCCTGAAACGCCAGGATTTGGCTCTGTACTTCTTTGCCTCCAGGGCGCGCATGATATCCACTCCGCCGGAAAAAGCGTGAGTCGCAAACAGATATAAAACGATATAGACAGGCGCAGCATCCGCCATGGCAATTGAAAAAGCACCCAGATCCAGGGTCAGCACCGCCACGTACAGACTTATACGCCCCCCGACCATGTGCCTAGCCATTGTAAAATAATAAATAAGAGAACGTATGCCCGTCAAAATAAGAGAGGCTGCCAAAAGAAGCACCACGGGCAGATATCCTAATTCCGGCGAAGACAAAATGAGGATCGCCGCAGCAACATATACCGCAGCAAGTATTATACTGAATATCCTTTGTGCTATATTCATTCTTGGCTGCCTCCTTTTTTGTGCTCCACAAGTCTGTGATAGTCTCTTATTCCCTTAAAGCCTTTTTCTTTGAAATCCACGGAATATCCCGCAAGCATATTCCCGGACTTGTATATCTTGTTTGTTACCATGCTTTTTTGATCAAGTGCTGCAAGAATAAAGCGACCGATAAATGTATTATCCTTACCGCTTTCTTCCGCCTCCGCATACTCGTCCTTATACTTATCCGTGTTGTAATCTTCTATCTGCTGTCCCGAAAGACTTTCCGCAAATTCTTTCCAGTCCGCACAGGCATTGATCTGCCTTTTGGTGAAAATCTCCATGATACGGGACTCGAAAGGTTTTACCGCCTCTGTATCATAAACATCTTTTTCAAAGGCTCCTGTGTCACCTTTCAGATATTTCATTGCATGGATCATCTGACAAAAGGCATGATAATAGTCAGAAGGGTTATCCTTAATGATCTCGTTGTAATTTCCCCAGGAAGGCATATATTTGTATCTTATATAGCTGTAGTCAGGCAGATGCCCTGCACGACCGTGTCCCAGGCACATTATGGTATTTTCGGTTCCGGAAGAAATGGTATTTACATAGGCGTTTTTTCCGGATCATCCTTTCCGCCCGGATTGTGATTAAACTGTATGGCCTTCTCCTTAAACCCATCCGCATCGGGAACCAGCTCATAAAAATAATAATTGGTATTATTGATCACTCTCGAAGGAGTCCCGGCAAAATACCTGTGAGCCCATGTATCAGCAAGAACATGCATGGCTATGCCCATTGACTGCAAACTCTTACCCTTGGCCAGATTCACAGTGTCAACCAGCAGATCACTGTTCACATTACATATCAGTCTGTATTTGTTTCTGTATTTCTTTGCGCCCTTTACATCTGCATAAAGATCAAAAGGCAGAAAATGAAATGAGGACCATATACGGGTTATGTCCTGGATCCCAAGGGTGTCAAGATTTGTTTCCATCATTTCAAGCTGAAGCTGGGTGGTTGCTGCCGCAACGGGAGCTTTTATTCCGGCAAGAAGTGTTTTGGAACACCAGTCGGTAAAATTGGCACTGTAACATATATCCATGCACTCATCATGGGAAAAACCGACAATATGAGCCGCCGCATATGTCGCATAATAATGAAAATCTTCCTGCATGCCGCACCTCCTTTACGCCTTTTCCGGTCTTGCCTGTTTTGTCAGACGCTTGACTTTTATTCCCGAGATCACAAGTTCTATATAAGCAAGGACCGAGGTAGTCTCGACGCAAAGCGAGATAACGGTGTCGAGAACGCCACTTGCCCCTCCGGTAGCAGAAATAATACCGAAAACAATACCTGCGATGTAAATGGGTATCATTATGCAGGCAACAATGATATATACCATGTTCTTTTTTTTGCCATTACCTTCAGCTCTTGCAGAGAGTCCCACAAACAAACGTATCCCCAACTCGATCGCAACAAGAACTATAAATGAAATAATAACAAGCGGGACAACGCTAACGTCTATAATCCCCCCTGTTTCACTGCTGAGTAATGCGTCGATCCCTTCCTTACGGCTTATGATCATGGTCATAACCGTACGCACAAGGCTCCATACGGCAAACATAAGCACGCCGGTACCACTGCTCCGCAGCAGATCCCGGTAGTGCCTCAGCGCCGACTGTTCGGGAGCGTTATCCGGCTTTGGCGTCATTTTTTCTATTTCTGCAAAATTCATGATCTTTATCCTTTGAATCATCTGACAAATAATTATTTTACCTTTAAATTATACAACTATCGGGTTTTTTTGTCATCCAAATAAAAAACAAAAAATATATAGTCATACATTAAAAACAGGTATAAAATACAAGGAGAGACAGTTCAACAGCATTTTTCAAAAAGGAGGACTCTATTATGAAGTACGATATACAAGGCGAAACATTACCGGTTGTGATCATGGAACTTGAGGCGGGCGAAACCGTTATCACCGAAGCCGGAGGCATGTCCTGGATGTCTCCGAATATGGTAATGCAGACCACAACCGGCGGCGGTATCGGCAAGATGTTCGGAAGGGCTCTTGCAGGCGACACCATGTTCCAAAACATCTATACCGCTGAGGGCGGGCCCGGTATGATAGCGTGTGCAGCATGCTTCCCCGGTTCGATCAAGACCTTTGAGATAACACCGGACAATCCCATGATCTTCCAGAAGTCCTCATTTTTATGCTCTGAGGCAGGTGTTGAGTTTTCAATATTCTTCCAGAAGAAAATAGGCGCCGGAATATTCGGCGGCGAGGGATTTATCCTTGAAAAAATATCAGGATCCGGTCTTTGTTTTGCGGAATTTAACGGACATGTAATCGAATACGAACTTGGTCCGGGTGAAGAACTCATCGTAGAAACAGGTAATCTTGCCGCGATGACAGCAAGTTGTAATATGGATATAATCACGGTAAAGGGAATTAAGAACAAATTCTTCGGCGGCGAGGGTTTCTTTAACACCAAGATCACCGGCCCCGGAAAGGTATGGGTACAGAGCATGTCACCTCAGGAAATGGCAAACGCTCTGGCACGGTTCCTGCCGAAAAGCAGTTCATAAGCCAAAAAACAAGGTGGACTTTTTTAAAAAACGTCCACCTTGCTTTTTTATCCGATCTTCTCAAACCTGTATTTCTGTTTAATATCAGGATACTTACTCCTGTCCACCTCACCCGTAAACATATCCACAGGGCGGGCAAACAACCGGAAATCATCATAGAGCGCCATATAGATCATCAGCATCTCTCCCGTTTCCGTATGCTCTGCCTCCCCGATCACTTTATACAGGTATTTATTTGTAATTTTTTCTTCGGGTGAGAGTGTCTCTCTTTTAAAGTGAGCCACGGTATCACCCGGCTTTATTCTTTCGTTCATTTATACTCCTATACACTGACTTTTCCTTTAAAATCAACAGTCTTATCCGAAAAAAACTCCTCCGGAGTCTCCTGTCTGATGCCTCTTCTGGTCATCACCAATATTCTTTCAGCATTCCTTACGGTGGTCAGCCTGTGAGCGATAACAAATGTGGTCCTGTTTTGGGCCAGCCTGTCCATTGACTCCTGTACCACTCGCTCGCTTTCATTATCCAGAGCACTGGTCGCCTCGTCAAATATAAGAATGGGCGGGTTTTTTAAGAATACCCTGGCAATGGAAATACGCTGCTTCTGACCACCTGAGAGTTTCACTCCTCTTTGACCGATATCCGTATCATAACCGTTCGGCAGTTCCATTATAAAGTCATGGGCATTGGCGTTCTTTGCCGCCTCGATCACCTCTTCCCTTGTGGCATCCGGCCTGCCGTAGAGAATATTTTCATAGACTGTACCCATAAAAAGATACACATCCTGCTGCACTATACCGATATTGTTTCTGAGACTCTTCTGCGTAACATCCCTGATATCTGTACCGTCTATCTTTATGCTTCCGTCATTTATCTCATAAAATCTTGGAATAAGGCTTACAAGGGTGGTCTTTCCTATACCCGATGGTCCGACTATGGCGTAATAACCTCCCGGTGGTACGTCAAGGCTTATATCTTTTAATACCTCATCATTTGACTTTCCGTACTTAAAAGTAACATTGTCAAACGTCACTCTTCCATCCACATTTCCCAAGTCCGCAGCGCCCTTTTTATCCTGAATATCCGGATCAATATCCATTATCTCAACAAATCTCTCAAAGCCGGAATAACCGTTCTGGAACATCTCCGTAAAGTCCACCAGCTGCTTGATGGGCTCCGTAAGGATGCTGATATAAAGCAGAAATGCCAGCAGATCAGCCACATCAAGGCTTCCCTGACTTATCATGATGCCACCCACCACCATTACGATGACTGTCATCATGGCTGTAAACGCTTTAAGTCCTGCATTATATCCGCCCATATATCTGTAGGTAGCTCTTTTTGCCATGAGAAATGCCCTGTTCCCCAGTCTGAACTTATGGTTTTCCACTTCCTCATTTGCAAAGGACTTCACCACCCGGATACCGGAAAGAGAATCCTCGACCTGGGCATTCACATCACCTATCTTTTCCCTGTTCTTAAGGTAAGCCGCCTTCATTTTTTTATTATAATAATAGGCAAATATTATCATCACGGGCACCAGTATGTAGGCCGCCAGCGCAAGAAAAGGATTGATGATTATCAGAATGATCAGAGCTCCGATGATACGGATGGTGCATATCACGATATTTTCCGGACCGTGATGGAGAAGCTCTGTTATATCAAAACGATCCGATGTCACTCTGGAAAGGAGCTGCCCGGTTTTCTGCTCATCATAAAATGAAAATGAGAGTTTCTGGTAATGCTCGAATATATCCCGCCGCATGTCAGTCTCTATCTTTGCTCCCATCATATGCCCCACATATGCAACAAAGTAATTGCAAAACAGCTGGAAAATAACCAGAGCCGCCAGGATGATCCCTGCAATGATCACCCTGGTAACAGCTTCATTCCCGGGAAGATCCACCAGATTCTGAACCACATATCGCACCACAAAGGGTATGGTAAGAGCTATAAGCGCCGAAAGGATCGCGCATATCATATCCTGCCAGAAAGCTTTCTTATATGGCTTGTAATAAGCTTTAAGTCTTTTCAGATTACTTTTTAATTTCGGGTCCTTCATTGTCCGGCTTCACCTCCCTTTTCGATCATTTTAACAGTTTTCTTTAATCCTCTATCCCGGGTAGGGGGATAATTTTTTTTAAAAATAAAAAGGGAAAGCCTCAATCCGGGCTTTCCCCTGCGGCCTCTGCGTCCCTAACACAGCGCTCTACCAAGCTGAGCCACGCATCGAAACATTCAGCCGTTAATCACGACAACGTATAGTTTATGATTTTATGGGCAAAACGTCAAGGGTAAAATAGGACTTTTTTAAAAAAAATTTGATTTTTTTAACGGGAAACCAGCAGCCGGTCCACATCTATCCCTGCCGGGCAGATGTTTCTACAGGACAGGGACTTTCCGCAGCCTGAATACACATGCCTGTAGTATTCTTTCCTCAGTCGTTTTTTCTCATCCCCTTTTGAGCAGTTTATAAGACGGATCATGGGCACTGCCGCTGCCGTACCGAAGAACTTATCACCAGGCATAAACTGGGGACAGACCTCAAGGCAGCAACCGCATTGCAGGCACCTTGAAGCCTCATAAAGCAGCTCCTGCTTTTTTTCGTTCATTACGGCTTCCTCTTCCAGCCACTCCCTTGCATTTAGGAGATTCTCCCGCAAAACGGTTCTGTCCACCATGAGATCTTCTATTATAGGAAATTTGCGCAGCGCCTCAAGGCGTAATCCTCCCTTTATATCCGCCAGCTTTACTGCGCAGGCAAGAGTGGGACGGTCGTTTATCACCATGGCGCAGGCTCCGCATTTTTTTTGAAGACATCCGCAATCCCAGATTATTCTTTCTCCGGGATTAGTCCTGTTTATGTTGTTTAAAGCGGACGCCACGGTTTCCCCGGGCTCCTTCGGCTCGTATTCAAATATCTGCCATCTGCCCTTTTCACCGATTTTTTTTCTTAATACAGAAATCTTCATATCTGCCCTATTTCCTTAAAATCTATTTCTGTTTTACCGTTCCTGAAAACAGCCACTGTTGTTTTTTTAAAGCGTGCATCATCCTTTGCCGGAAAATCACTTCTGACCTGGGCCCCTCTGGTCTCCTCTCTCTTTAATGCACTAAGGAGCATCGCCTCTGCCAGATACAGCCTTCTCTTTTCTCTTATATTACATTCGTCTTTTAATTCATCAATATGTTTAAGCGCCCTTTCAAGACCCTCTCCTGACCTGACTATCCCCATTCCCTGTCCTAATATCTCTGACAGTTCCCGTGAAAAGCCGCATCTTATCTCAGGGGCTTCCGGAACCGCCTGACATTCTGAAACCTCTTTATAATAAACCGCGTCCCGTATCAGGGAGTCTGCTGCCACCTTACCACCATAAACAGCGGCAAGCATGGAGTTTCCGCCCAGCCGGTTGGCGCCATGGTACTGACAGGCGCATTCTCCCGCTGCATAGAGGCCTTTAACGGAAGTGCGATGATCCTTATCAACCAAAATACCACCCATGAAGAAATGTATTCCCGGCGTTACGGGGACAGGTTCTTTTGCCGGGTCAATCCCAAGATATTCTTTTATCTCATCCCTCATGTCCGACAGCTTTTTATTCCATGTTCCCCGCGGCAGTTCTGTAAGGTCAAGATATACCTGATCACCGGTATCATCTGCAGCCACGACTTCTGTCATGGTCTTCGAGATCACATCTCTCGGGGCAAGATTTCCCATATCCGGATAAAGTTCATCCATAAAGAACCATGGATCACCTTTTCGTTTAATAAACAGTCTGCCGCCCTCACATCTTGCCGCCTCACTGACAAGCATTCTTTTTCCGGGAACGACCACCGTGGTGGGATGATACTGGATCATTTCAAGATTAGCCGCATTTACCCCCAGGGCAAAACACGCAGCAGTAAAGTCACCTGAGTTGGCAGAGCTTCCCGTGGTCATCCCTTCGAAAAGCCCGTTGAGACCACCGCAGGCCGTAATAACAGGCCCCCTGCAAAACACTGCTTCCCCGGCAAACGTATCACGGACATACACACCTATGCACATATCATCCGCAAGAACCGGTTCAAGCGCCTCATGGTGATCAAGCCTTTCCACATATCCTTCAGCCTCATATTTGCGAACCTCATCAATAAGGGCTGTCATTATCACTTTGCCGGTGGAGCTTTTTGCAAATGCAGTACGCTTTTTTTTCTGACCACCGAAATTCCTCTGGATGATACTGTCCCCCTTCATTGCAAAGGGCGTACCCATTTTAAAAAGCTCCGTTACTATTTCCGGGGCATGCTCCGTCAGCACCTCCGCAGCTTTCGGGTCTGCCAGGAAAGCGCCTCCACGCATAGTATCCTCAAAATGTTCAAATGTACTGTCTCCCTCTCCCATGGTATTTAAGGCAGCATTAATACCACCCTCTGCCATAACAGACTGTGCCCGTTCAGAGGGCTGGAGAGAAATAAGTCTTGATCTTATTTTGTTTTTTGCAAATGTATGTGCAGCGGAAAGCCCCGCAAGTCCCGCACCTATTATATTTACCGTTTCCATTTTCATCCGTTCCATCTCAACCAGTATATTACAAAGGCCAATCCCATCACTGCAAACAAGACCGACAGGATTATTATGATTTCCGAAATTCTGGATTTAAAGCTTTTTATCCCAAAAGTGATAAGCAGGGGTCTTACATTAGAGATAACATGCACTGCCAGAGCCGATACGAACAATATCTGGATCACCAGCTTAGGCGTGTTAAATTCCTGCAATCTGAACACACCGTTTACTTTAGTGCCTATTGCAAACATATGGATCAGCAGAAGGAAGATCACCGCCGCCCCGCTTATCCTGCGCGCCCAGAAGAGTTTGTTTTCTTTAAAATAACCTACACCGGTACGCCGCCAGACTTTAATGGATCTCGCGGTGAGAATGATACTGATCACGATGTGCGCAAAAACAAGACCCGCAGCAGTCCATGCAACAGGTTTAAGCGCACTTTGTCCCACTCCTGCCATCTGATATGAACCTGCCAGTGCATGAATAACAAAAAGCACAATAACGGCGGCTGTAATGATCCCGTTTAACTTTCTCATTTTACACCGCCTTTTATAAAAATCTTTTTCATTATAGTATCATCCACCGCTTCCAAATGATACTTTTGGGCAGCTTCATCCGATATTATAAAAATATCGCAATCCCCCCACTGCAGTTTGGATATGGCGATCATGGAGTTTTCGGGATCTATGGTCATCTGATTTTCCGGAAGCCTTGCTTTACAGTGATCCGCATACTTCAGACCGGGATGATCATTATCCATGGCTGTACAGTTTATATCCTCAAATATCAGACCCGTTTCCCCGCCCTTAAAAAAAGCTTCCCACTGATCCAGAGTATCCGGGTGAAGCTTTTTATTGATCAGAATATAAAACTCCCCGTCAGGCTCATCCTCAGCCAATGTGGCCGAGGATACCGCATCGGTATCCCCTTCAAACAGCTTTATTATATTACCTGCATTGCAAATGGCAGGAACTCCCAATATGAGAAATAAAGCCGTTATTATGATGATTATGTGGGATGCTTTTTTCATTAATGTTTTTCCTGAATATTATTGCTTTGCCTTTTCAAGAGCATCTGCTACGGCTTCTTTTAATTCCTCATATGAGATGGTAGCTCCGGATATGGCATCAACACGGTTTATATCACCTGTCTGCGCAAGCTGTTCTGCGTATTTCTGACATGCCTGTACCGCACGTTGTGCCTTGTTATAAAAATCCCTGTTGGCTATCTCTCCGTCCTTTTTACCGTATTCGCTGTCCTTTATTTTACCGTTGGGTTCATATGTATTATACTCACAATCAGTAATTTTTCCATCTGTGATCGTAAGTTTGACCATACCGAAGCCCGCTCCGCTTCCATCGGGATCGCCGTCATGGACCTGACTGGTACCTTCATACACCCCGTCCTTATAGGATGCGGTTGCAGTTGTACCTCCGCCGCAACCCGTAAGGGTAAGTACAGCTGCCGCTCCTGCCAAAACTCCTGCTAAGATCTTCTTTTTCATTTTGTGCCTTATGTGCACTATTTTCATTATTTTTAATATCTTCAGTTTTAAATTCATTTATTTTTTTCTGTATTACAACTTCTTTTTTTCTTATATTTTCTTGTTGATATTCTTCTTCTGTTCTATCCTGAGTTCCCGAGCCTTGATCACAAATTGTTGTAAATCTTTTCCTTTTAATAATTCTTGGACCTTCCTTTTTATCTTCTTCTTTTTTATGAATTAAATCATTCGAATATTCTTCATATGTTAATTCAGTTATTGCATTTTTATCAAATTGATATTTGGTAGGAAATACCTCATCTAAAGTTAATCTTAAAGCATCATCTAACATTCTTGGTACTATGGCTTTAATCCAAGGAGAAGAAATTTCTAAACCTGGATTTGTATTTATTTCTAATAAATAAACATTAAAATCAATATCCATCATAAAATCATATCCAAAGATTTCAAAACAAAAAGTCCTATTATTTGCATTTATTTTTTCTCGAACGGATTTCATCGTTAAGCCTACTATATATTTAACTTGTTCCATTATATGCTCTTTGACATTTATTTTTTTATCTTTGAATTCTTTATCTAAATATTTTTGGAAATCATAAAATGGTACTTCATTACCTAATTCAAATTTTTGAAAATTTAAACTATGTTTTTGAAAAGAATAATTTGTTATATGAACAAAAGCATCTTTTTGATTATTTATATCATATTTTTCACTACATGTTTTCAAATGACCTTCCTTATATACATATACTTTTAAATCATGTGTAAGCATTACCCATACTCTCATATCACATTTACGACCATAATAACATAAGGGTTTTTCTATATATTTTTGAGCGACTATT
>CACWUI010000084.1 GCA_902764045.1 uncultured Lachnospiraceae bacterium | reverse complement strand
CCCACGACACGGAACAGTTTGACGTATCAGACCAGAGAGACTTAGACGACGTTGTATCATGGCTTATGAATACCGGACATATTCCTTCATTTTGCACTGCCTGTTATCGTGAAGGACGTACCGGCGACAGGTTTATGTCTCTTTGTAAAAGCGGACAGATTGCAAACATCTGCCATCCCAATGCGCTGATGACCCTTGCGGAATATCTGACGGATTATGCATCGGATTCCACGAAAAAAGAGGGATTTGAAGTGATCGAGCGTGAGCTGGATAATATCCCAAAAGAAAAAGTCAGGGATATAACTTCAGAAAACATCGAAGCGATCAAAAATTCCAACAGCAGAGATTTTCGTTTTTAAAAAGGTGTGCCGTAAGGCACACCTTTTTTACACGTATCTTTTCTTTATAACAGTATCGGTCAGTTCTGAATTAGACTTGGTATTTACAAAAAGATCGATTATTCTTTCCGCAGCCTCATCTGTCTTTAATGAATTAAGGGCTTTTCTCAAGATCTCATCTGCTTCTTTTTCCGTATCACTAAATAAAAGATCGTCTCTTCTTGTTCCTGATTTTGCAAGATCGATAGCAGGGAAGATACGTTTCTCGGAAAGCTTACGGTCAAGCACAAGCTCCATGTTGCCGGTTCCTTTGAATTCCTCAAATACCACGTCATCCATCTTACTTCCCGTATCCACAAGAGCAGTCGCAAGAATGGTAAGGCTTCCGCCTTCCCGGACATTTCTTGCCGCACCGAAAAACCTTTTAGGCATATACAAAGCTGCCGGATCAAGACCACCGGAAAGCGTCCTTCCGCTTGGCTGTACGGTCAGGTTGTAAGCTCTTGCAAGCCTTGTAATGCTGTCTAAAAGAATTATCACATCCTCCTGCTGCTCCACAAGACGTTTAGCTCTTTCTATGACCATCTCCGATACACGCTTGTGGTGCTCCGGCTGTTCGTCAAAAGTTGAAAAGATAACATCAACCTTCTCCCCGTGAATGGATTCTTTTATATCGGTTACTTCCTCGGGACGCTCATCGATCAAAAGGATCATTACATGCATCTCGGGATTATTCACGGTAATGGCATTGGCTATTTCTTTAAGGAGTGTAGTCTTACCGGCTTTAGGCTGGGCAACGATCATTCCCCTTTGTCCCTTTCCGATGGGTGAGATCAGATCAACAATCCTGCAGGCATTGGAGCCTTTAACATTTTCAAGATATATCCTTTCCTCGGGATAAATGGGAGTAAGATTTTCAAATCTCTTGCGCTTCATGGCCTCAAGCGGATCCCTACCGTTTACTGCTGACACAAAGATCAGTGCCATGAACTTATCTTCCGGTCTGTTTCTTTTTTTCGTCCCCTCTACAACATCACCCGTTCTTAGATTAAACTTTTTTATCAGCGCATTGGGAACATATACATCGTCTTCCCCTGGCATGAAATTATCGCTTCGTATAAAGCCGAAACCTTCGGATAAAACTTCAATTATTCCTTTTGCCTTTCCGCCGTCATTTAGACTAACCGGTTTGTTGGGCACGGGAACATCCGCCACCTTTTCTTCCGTAACCGGAGTTTCAGTCCTATCATCACCGCCCAGATCATTTAAGGCATTTATCAATTCCTGTTTTTTATATCCGGATATTTTCTTTAACCCCTTTTCCTTTGCAACTGCCTGCAATTCCTTAAGGGACATTTCTTCATAGGACATACTGTTACCTCCGATAATAATAGATTTTGGTAATGGAAATCATGCCGAACAGGCATAAGAACATTATCATCTTTATACAGGCAAAACAGAAAAGTGTCAAGTTAAAAAAAGAATCCCGGGGGATCCTTTTTATCCATTGATATGTAGCACATTTATGAGCAAAAACCACGCCAGACCGTAATATGTAATAACCGCCACAAGGTCGTTTACCGTTGTGATAAGGGGGCCTGAGGCAACAGCCGGATCCACCTTGATCTTATGGAAGAACATGGGAACCACCGTACCCACAAGGCTTGAAATTATCATAGCCACAAGAAGCGCAGCTGCCACACAGCCTGCCACAGAGGCAGCATAAGACCATGGCGCATGCCTTGATATAACAATATATCCGCTTACAATGGCAAACGAAATTGATGCAAGAAGCAATCCGTTCACAAAACCTATCCTTACTTCCTTAAGAACCAGCCCGGCCTTTTCCTTGGCGGACACATTCTCATCAACAAGCACCCTGATGGTCACGGCAAGTGACTGGGTTCCCACATTACCTGCCATATCAAGGATAAGTGACTGGAAGTTGACCACAAAAGCAAGCTGTGCCACAACAGGCTCAAACATCCCCACTACAGCAGATACTCCCAGACCTAAAAACAACAGGATCATGAGCCAGGGCAGCCTTTTTTTCATACTTTTGCCGAGTGACTCCTTCAGGTCTTCCTCAGAAGTAAGACCGGCCAGCTTAGCATAGTCATCTCCCAGCTCTTCATCTACAACCTCTACCATGTCCTGAGCGGTGATAATTCCCAGAATTTCCTTTTCACTGTTTAATACCGGAATAGAGTCCTCTTCATACTCTTTTATCCTGTCGATACAGTCACTTATTTTTTCATGATCCGTTACATACGGGAAGGATGTTATCATGAAATTCTGAAGATCCATGTAATCCCTTGCCGTAATAAGATCCTTTAGATCAAGAGCACCGTAAAATTTGTTATTCTCATCTTTAACGTAAATGATGGATATATTGTCATTGTTTTCCGCCTGACTGATAAGAGCTTTCATGGCGCTTCTGACCGACATACTGCGTTCTATGCAGATGTAATTGGTGGTCATCTTACTTCCGATCTCATCCTCATCATAGGATCTGATCATGCGGATATCGGCGCTTGCTTCCTCATCAAGCATACCCGTCAGCTCTTTTCTGGCATCGGCATCCATTTCCTCCAGAACATCAACCGCATCATCCGAATCCATGTTTTCGATGACCTTGGCAGCACTTGATAAGTCCAGTTCCTTCATGTACTCATCTACATCTTCGATGTATGAAAAGATCTCCGAAAGCCTTTCTTCTCCCAATATAGGATAAAGCCTTTGTCTTTCGGATGCATCCATTTGCTCAAGCGCGCCTGCAATATCGTTCTCATGATAGTCCTCTAATCTTGTTAAAAGCTCATCATCAGAAATATTGCTTCTGAAAATGGCAAGAAGCTCATTTTCATAATTTTGATCTTTGTTTTCTGCGGTATCCTCTTTCAAAATCTTTTCTTCTTTTTCCATTTTCCTCACCTCCTTACGAAAATGCCCATAATACCGCTATTATAGTATATTGAAATTTTATCAGTAACACCTTGAAATTTCAACACTTTTGCCGCCGGATAATATATAATATTGGTACTTAAAACACAGGAGGGGAGTTTATGACAGACTACGACATAATAATAATAGGCTCGGGACCTGCAGGTCTTGAAGCCGCCATAACATCGGTAATTAGACATAAAAAAATACTTCTGCTGGGACAAAACGATCTGAGTTCCAAACTACGTAAAGCACACATCATAAACAATTATCTGGGATTTCACGATATACACGGTCCTGAGCTTGCGGACAGATTTACGGAGCATCTTCAATCCCTTAACATTGAGGTCACCCCTAAAAAAGCGGCTGCCGTCTACGATATGGGGGATTCCTTTGCCGTCCAGTCAGGCGCGGAAATGTTTCAATGCAAAAGCGTTATCCTTGCAACAGGAGTGATCACAAAAAACCTTTTCCCCGGGGAAGAAGAACTTTTGGGAAGAGGTGTAAGCTACTGTGCAACCTGCGATGCTGCACTCTATCCCGATAAAACGGCTATTGTTATCTCGTACAGCAAGAACGAGGAAAAAGAAGCCGAATTCCTTGCGGAATATGCCAAAAAGGTTATCTATATACCAATGTATGATGACCCTGCAATAAGCGGCGATAATGTTGAAATAGTAAGCAAAAAGCCTTTGGAAATCCTCGGAGAAGATTCATTTACCGCGCTCAGAACGGATGACGGTGATATTCCCGCGGATGGAGTATTTATCCTGCGGGAGAATATCGCTCCGGACTCACTGATCCCGGGCATTGAAATGGACCAAACGCATGTCATCGTCAAAAGTGATATGTCCACCAACATACCGGGAGTATTTGCCTGCGGAGACCTTACCGGTCCGCCTTACCAGTTTATAAAATCAGCCGGTGAAGGTAATATTGCGGCACTTTCCGCATGCGCTTTTATTGATTCGAAAAAAAATGTTTGATAATCATTTTGAAAGAAAAACGGCTTTGTGTCATCATCTGACGCAAAGCCGTTTTTGTCCTGATTATTTTTCGTTTATGGCTGTTATCACATATCTGTCGTATTTTTCTTCAACAACATTACATTCTCTTTTTATGTCATCTGAAACGTCACCGTTTTCAAACAATCTCTCAGGCGCTTTTTCGGAAAACAGTTTTTCACCTTTCATCTTAAGGTAAGCTTCTTTGAGAGTCCAGGCTCTGAGGAATCTTTCATCTCTTTCTTCCGATGAAGAAGCACTTTCTATCCACTCTGCATCATCCGTTCCAAAGGCTTTTTTCACCATGCATTTTGTCGCATTTCTTTTTCCTTCAATGTCTATTCCTACGGATCTGTCACTTATTGCAACTACAGTTACATTATCGGTATGTGAAATATTAAAAAACGGCGCCCCCTCCTCTTTAAATCCGGGCTTTCCGTTTTTGCCCTCCTCTACGGTATAGGGCAGCCCCAGATAGCCTCCCGTAAGCTTGCGCCATGATACGGGTCTGAAGGTCACCCCTTCCCTCGTCTTTCCGGAGATCAGATTATCAAGTGAAGTTTTTTCAAACAGGTATTCCTCCGCCGCAAAGCTTAATAATAATTCGGCTGAAGCTGATGCCACTCTGTCAACATCATTTTTAAAATCATTTATCTTGCTTAATCTGTTTAGAGACACAAGAGGAAGCGCCAGTTCCAGAAATTCATCAAAATCCGCATTTTCAACTTCGGTAATATATATTTTCATAATACATTCTCTCTTTGTTCTTTAAAATTCGGCTTATATTTTAACACTTTTCACAGTTCCCTGTTAATGATCTCAACCATCTTTCTTAATGCCTGTCCCCTGTGGCTTGCGGCATTTTTTTCCTCGGGCGAAAGCTGGGCGCTTGTCATCCCGTAATCAGGCAGATACACAATGGGGTCATAACCGAATCCGTTCTCACCTTGGGGTTCATCAGCTATTATTCCTGCCATTTTGCCTTCAGTAAAAAACTCTCTGCCGTCAGGAAATACCAGGGCCATTACACATCTGAACGCAGCGCCTCTTTCATCCTTCTTTGCGTCTTTAAGCTGTTCGATGATAGCTTTATTTTTTTCCGAATAAGGCGTATCTTCTCCCATAAATCTTGATGAATATATTCCCGGGGCTCCGTCCAGGTAATCTACCTCCAGGCCGGAATCATCCGCAAGCACCGGCTCTTTTGTCATGCGACATATTTCCTTTG
>CACWUI010000083.1 GCA_902764045.1 uncultured Lachnospiraceae bacterium | reverse complement strand
CGGACGCGGCGGCACCGTGGGACGCGGCGGCGGGCCTTCATATAATGCCATTACATCCCAGCCTGTTGGTTCCATCAAGGACCGCATCCGTGTAACTGAACAGGGGGAGGTCATCGGAAACAAATACGGAAATGTGGATGCGGCATATTACAACCTTGAAATGCTGGTTTCCGCCACTCTGAACCGCACGGTGGTTGATAACATAGCCGACACTAACGATCTGATGCTTTTTAAAGAAAACATGGAAGAGATCGTAAACGACAGCTACGATATCTATCGCAGCCTGGTTTTCGGAAACCCCAAATTTTATGACTATTTCTTTTCCGCAAGCCCCATACGCGAGGTTTCAAGTCTGAATATCGGCTCAAGACCTGCAGCCCGTAAGACCATCACGGATATAAACGGACTTCGCGCCATACCCTGGGTGTTCTCCTGGTCACAGAACCGTATGATGTTCCCGGGATGGTACGGCGTCGGTTCTGCATTTAAGCATTTCATAGATAAGGATAAAAATAATCTTACGGCTTTAAGAAAGATGTATGATACCTGGCCTTTCTTTAACTCTCTTCTTTCCAATGTGGACATGGTACTTTCCAAGTCAAACATGCACATAGCAAAGCAGTATTCTGATCTTTGCGAAAATGAAGAAGAGAAAAAAATATTCGACATAATAAATGCCGAATACGAACTGACTAAAGAGGTTATATTGCTCATTGAAGAACACGACGATCTTTTAGCAGATCTTCCCGCATTAAAAGCAAGCCTTGATTATAGACTGCCCTACTTTAATGTATTAAACTATGTTCAGATAGAGCTTATCAAAAGACTACGTCGTGGTGAGTTAAATGAAGACGAGCAAAAATTAATACATATCACCATAAACGGTATAGCCACGGGTCTCAGGAACTCAGGATGATTTCACTTATCACTTACGATTTGATACAATACTTCAAAGCAACATAAAAGATTAATATGAAAGGAGTATTGATATGGAAACAACATTTAAGGTCTGTAAAATCAGAAGTTTGTTCTTGAGAAACTTTGATGTTGTTTTTATCTTATAATTTTCATATAAAAACCTCTGCAGGACAATCTCCTACAGAGGTTTTTATAGTTACTTCCAATGTTTTAACAATCAATCTTTATTTTTCAAAATATGTAACTTTACCTGTTTCTATGTCATATTTTGCTCCAACCAACTTGATCTTTCCGGCATCTTCAAGCTCCTTAATAACAGAACTTTCACGAAGCTTTGAAAGTGTGTTTTCCACATTAAGATCTTCTGCTTTGTCAGCAATAGCTTCCTTGTCTGTTTCTGTCTTAGATGCCTCGTCTACGGATGGTGTTATCTCATGAATGATATGCTCTACGTTACCTGAAGCATGACCCTCTACTGCTGCTCCTACCGCTCCGCAGCTTGAATGTCCCATAACAAGTACAAGCTGCGAACCGAGATGATCTACCGCATATTCAACACTTCCCACTTCGAATTCACCAACCACATTACCTGCTGTACGGATGGTAAACAGCTCACCAAGATCAGCGTTAAAAATAAGTTCAGGCGGAACTCTTGAATCAGAACAGGTAATGACAACGGTATGAGGCTTTTGTCCGTTTGTAAGCTTCTCTCTTAAGTCTGCACTGATATTCATATCTGCCTCTCCGGCAAGATACTGCGCATTTCCCGCGTTAAGCTCTTCTGCCGCATTTGCAGCCACTCCCATTGAGGATGTATCTAGGCCTCCTGCAACTTCTGCTGTAACCTGTGTCACTGTTGTTTCTTCGCTTTTGGTCGTTTCACTTTCGGTAGCAGCGGATGTTGTTGCAACCTCTTTACTCTCAGCCCCCCCTGCACATCCGGCAAGACCGGCAAGTGCAAATGCAGAACAAAGTGTAACCGTTGTGATTTTGTTTTTAAGTTTCATAGCTCTTCTCCTTTTTTGTTTTAATAATAACCTCGTTATATTAACACAGAAGAGCACCTTTTTATCGCATAATACTTAAAAAATTTTAAGTATTATAACCAAATTATAAATGTATCTCCTTCCCCAACGCAAAGGAATAAATAATCTTTTCCTTTACCGGCTTCCCTGTAGCCTGTTCAAGCGCTTTTGCATAGTAAGATAGTTGCTGCATATACCTGTCTGCAAGAACCTTCTCCCCGTCTGACTTCATAACATAGTCTGTCTTATAGTCTACTAAGATTATCGCTTCCTCATCCTCTATATACATATCCAACACCCCCTGTACAAGCAGAAGGTCTGTCATGTTGTCCTGCGGGATGCCTATCATAAATTCCTGCTCCCGCTTAAGACGATCATCTTTATAGGCTTCCCTTGCCCGCTTTCCTATCCCGGATCCAAGAAACGCTCTTATATCATCCGCCTTTATCATGCCGGCGCTTTCCTCATCCATCAGACCCATATCAACAAGCTCTCTGATCTGACCTTCTATATCTTCATTCTCATGATCAAGAAATTCCATCAGTTTGTGATAAGCACTTCCCCGTGTGGTCCCGCCCTTTCTCTTTTCGTTTTTTTTATCACCTGCAGATGACTCGTTTATCTCTTCCGCTGCTTCCTCCAAACGATAATCCCTTGCTTTTTCCTCATCACTGACATAAGCCCCGTTTTTCAACTCAGTAACCGTAACCTTGGGTCTCATATGGGTTTCAGCCTCAAATTCGTACGGCTTGTCTAAAGGGATCTTTATATCCTTTATAACTTCTTCTGTATTTTTAGTTTTAGCAGGCTCCGGCGACGAATCAGGATTGATATTTGATGAATCTGTAATATTTACATCAAAATATTTTGCACCCTCCAAGTCATCCAATGCGACAGGCAGACAAAGTTCTATATAATTATGAGTATTATAAAGATCATTTATACCGAAATCATCACCCGGCTGCACCTTTAAAAACTTCTCAAAACTTTCATCCTTTCCCGAGCCCACGAGAAACAGTTTTTCTCTTGCCCTGGTCATAGCAACATACAAGAGTCTTAATTCTTCGCTTATCTCATCACGCTTTATGCGGTTTATGATGGCTTTTTTAAAAACCGTTTTACGCCTTGTCCTGCGTTTGGCATTTATATCATTTATGGCAATGCCCAGTTCATCATGGCAGACAAAATCCGCTTTGTCCGTAATAAGGTTAAATCCCCCGGTCATCCCCATAATGAATACTACGGGGAATTCCAGTCCCTTTGATTTGTGAATGGTCATAAGCCTTACCACGTCCTCATTTTCACTGAGAACTGATACTTCTCCCGCCTCTTCCTTTGCCTCCTTTACCTTCCGGACATATCTTATAAACTGGAACAGTCCGTTGTAGCTGGTCCCGGCAAACAGCGCCGCCTGATTCAACAAGAGCTCAATATTTGCAAGTCTTTTTTCGGGAGACTCAACGGTTGCTATATATCTGTAATATCCGGTGTCATATATAATATGCCAGATAGTGTCATACACCGCAGACTCGTGCGCAAGTTCACGCATATTATTTATCATCTCAAGAAATTTACCGGCCTTTTCCTGCAGTATCTCATCATCGTTTTTTTCATCAGCAAAGACCAAAAGGTTGTTATACAAAAGATCATAGCTGTCCGTTACGCGGATGCGCGCAAGTTCATCTGCAGTGAACCCTCCGAAATAAGAAAGCATCACCGATGCTAAAGCGATGTCATCAAGAGGATTATCAAGAACATTAAGAAGACTGATAACGGGTCTCAGTTCAAATGTATCCAGATAACTGTCTTTTGATTCGGCATGAGCACCGACACCCGCATTCATAAGTACGTCCACAGTCTCCGTGAAATTTTTTGTCGTCCTTGAAAGAATAACAATATCTCTCAGATGAAGGGCTCTGTACTTTTTCTCATCCTTGTCATAGACCATGTATCCCGAAGCCATAAGCTCCCTGATACGCATGGCGATCAGCTCCGCCTCAAGCTGTGAGCCTTCACGTCTTTCATCTTCCTCAGTATAGACATATTCCAGATTTATCCTTCCCGCTTCCTTTTCAAAGACCTTTTGCAGCGGAGTAGCTTTGGGATATTCAAGCCCCGGCACCAGCGCCTCATCTTTCCCGTAACCAATGCCGCAAAATTCTTTTTTCATGACATGCTTAAAAACTGCGTTTATCCCCTCAAGCACCGTCCCTCTGCTTCTGAAATTGTTCTGCAATATTATCTTTTGATCATCGCCGCTGTCCTCCGTGGGAAAAGTATCATATTTTCCAATAAAGATCTCAGGTCTGGCATTCCTGAAGCCGTAGATGCTCTGCTTCACGTCCCCCACCATGTATCTGTTTTTTCCGCTTGATATGGCGTTTAGGATCTCATCCTGGACGTAGTTGCTGTCCTGGTATTCGTCCACCAGTATCTCATCGTAAAAATCTTTCAGATCCTTTGCGGCATCAGTCAATGAGTTTTTATCCTTTTCACGTTTTACAAGAATATTTAATGCCAGATGCTCCATATCGCTGAATGTAATGATATTACGCTCTCTTTTTTTTGCATCATAAGCACGGGTAAAGGCTTTTGTTATGCGCACCAAAACATCGATAAAACCGGAAGTGTTCTTCAGTTCACTTAACACACCCGTTTCTTTATCAACAATACGGGAAAAAAGCATATCATTTTTCTTCAGATATTCTTTGTACTTTTTCCTGAATGCCATAAAACGCTTTTTCAGATCAGCGTCCGCATTTTTACCTGCTTTGCTCAAACTCTCGATCGCGGTTTCTCCCATAAATGCCTCATGCATTTCTTCACAGTTTTTTGCATCGGCACATTTCCTTAGGATCCCGGCTTCCGCATATACATTTTCAAGATAAGGCGACAGACCGCTTTCAGGCGTAAACAGATCAACGTACTTTAAAAGAGACTTTTCATATTCCCTGCATTCTCTTCTTGCTGTTTCCACGAGATATTTAACAACCGGACTGTTTATAAGCTCATCGTAACCGGTCAATGCAGATACAGCCTGAATATCGTCAAGCCAATCCTCCGGCCATGGATTATTTTGGGATTCGTAATAAAGACTTTTTACTGTTTTTTCTATTTCTTTGTCAGACTTCTTACCTCCGAAGGCAGTGATAAAGTCATAAAAATCCTCAGAATTCTCTTCATAGAATCCCTCTAAAACCTCATCAAACACATCCTCCTCCAGAAGCTTTTCTTCGCCGTTTTCGGCAACTCTGAAATCCGGATCTATCCCCGCCTCTTCAAAATGCGTACGTATAATGCTCTGGCAAAAGCTGTGTATTGTGGTGATGTCGGCATCCTGCAAAAGGGTCAGTTGTGTGAAAATCCTTTTATTATCAGGGTCTTTAATAAGAGCCTTTTCCAGTTCCTTATGAATCCTTTCTTTCATTTCCGCGGCTGCGGCCTTTGTAAAAGTTACCACAACTATCCTGTCCGCTTCGGTCTTGCCGCTTATTATCCGACTTACTATCCTTTCAGTAAGAACGGCAGTTTTACCCGAGCCGGCAGCAGCGGACACAAGAACATTTTTATCCGAAATATTTATTGCTTTTTCCTGATCTTTTGTCCAAGCCATATCAGTCCTCTTTACTCCTGCTTATCTGTTCCCAAATCTCTTCTTTTTTCATGTTTTT
>CACWUI010000082.1 GCA_902764045.1 uncultured Lachnospiraceae bacterium | reverse complement strand
TTCTCATCTACAGCATCAAAACAAAAGGGCCCTTTCCAGGACCATACGTTAAAACGATCCTCTTCTTTTTTTACAAGATATCTCATTTCTCCCACCTGTCCGGTGTACTCTCCTCCGGCATCAAAGTAAGAAAGAGGTAAGATGTTCTCGGCGCTCATGATCACAACTCGCCTTCTTTTGTGTGTCCTTCTATTTCAGCGATCTCATCAACATAATACTGAACGTTTTCATAGTTTATATCTTCCAGTTTAAAAGAAGATCCGTCATTAAGTTTAAGATAAGGTGATGTTCCTTCTAAAAGATCATTAATAAACTTATCATAAGCGGCAAGCTGTTCATTGGTCTCAGCAAATTCTATCCAGTCAATAGCCTTAAAGAATTCTCCTTCGGTAACATCGATCTCAACATAAATCTTACCGCCTTCAAGTATCATCATTCTTCCCATAAGAGGTGAAACGTCATTTATAGCAACTTTAAATAAGGGATAGTCACTGACGATGGAAAGCTTGGGAGTTTTTTTCTCATCACCTTTTACAGCCTTAAGATACACTCCGTTTAAAAGCTTCATAAGTGCGCCCAGACATATGATCTCTCCGGGGTTTAAGGTTTTCTTGGAAAAGTTCTCAACCATTTTATAAGCGGTTCCTTCCGGCCAACCGTTGGTGATAAAGTAGTTGACCGCCTTCATTTTTTCATTATCATAGCCTCTGGGATTCATTGCCATAGTATTTGTCCTCACTTTTTCTTTTTATAAGATATATGGTGTAACCTGATATACGTAATAGTTCAGCCAGTTGGTATATAGCGCATTGGCATGTGAACGCCATTGCATGCGGGGTCTGTTCCTGGGATCATTGTTCGGATAATAATGCACCGGCATGTTCGGAGACAGACCCTTGTCCATATCACGCTTGTATTCATTATCCAAGGTGTATCTGTCATACTCCGGATGCCCCATTACGAAAACGTTTTTACCGTTTTCCGCAGTGGCGATATATATTCCTGCCTCCTTGGAATCGGCAAGGATCCTGAAAACATCTCCGGACAATATGTCGTCTCTTGAAGCCTCGGAGTATCTTGAATGAGGCGCATAGAAATTGTCATCAAAGCCTCTCACCAACGGATCCTTTCTGTGGATAACGTGATGAAGATAAACCCCGGAAAGCTTTTCTTTTAAAAAACGTTTCCTGACACCGTAATGATAATACATACCGGCCTGCGCAGCCCAGCATATATACAGGTTACTTGTCACATGCTCCTGCGACCAGCTCATTACCTTCGTAAGCTCATCCCAATATGTAACTTCTTCAAAATCGATCTTTTCCAGCGGTGCGCCGGTAATGATCAGACCGTCAAAATTTCTGTCTTTTATCTCTGAAAAAGTGACATAAAATTTTTCGAGATGCGAAGCCTTTGTGTGTTTTGAAACATGTGTCTCCATCTGTAAAAACATTACATCTATCTGAAGAGGCGTGTTTGACAGAGACCTTAAAAGATCAAGTTCTGTCAGTTCTTTTAACGGCATGAGATTTAAAATAAGAATCTGTAACGGTCTTATTTCCTGGGAAAGAGCCTTCTTTTCGTCCATAACGAAAATGTTTTCCGATTCCAGCTGGGAATAAGCGGGAAGGTCTCTCGGTATCTTAATAGGCATCCGTACCTCTCCTTTCGATGAAATAGTCCTTTAAACAGGTGTTACGCCTGATTTTACATCATTTTTTTTTCTTTTACAAGAACATCAAACTCTTCCTCGGAAATAACCGGGACCCCTAAAGAAGCCGCTTTTTTACTCTTTTCACTGCTTGAGGATCTGTCATTGCTGATGAGATAATCCGTGTTTGCGGAAACTGAAGTCGCAGTGCTTCCTCCAAGAGATTCTATATAGTTTTTCAGTTCACTTCTGTTCCCGAATTTTTCAAGAGAGCCGGTAATAACAAACTTTAAGTCTTTTAAGACATCAGACTGATGTGAGTCTGCTGTTTTTAAAGATACCTCTTTGATCACGTCATTAAACTCACAGATATTTTTTTCGTTTTTAAAGAATTCAACAAAGGCATCTGCCAGCACCTCTCCCACTCCGTCAACGGACAAAAGGGTATCCCTTGCAGCCGTCACACATTCTTCCGGTGTTTTTAAAAGCTTAGTCACGGCTTTTGCATTGGCAAGACCGATGCCCGGAATACCGAGACCGTAAATGATACGGTACAGCTCAGTATCTTTTGCCTTATCTATGGCCGTAATAAGTTTTTGATAAGATCTGTCCCCAAAGCCCTCAAGGTTAACGATCCTTTCTTTGTGTTCTTCGAGTTTAAAAATATCAGAAAGATCTTTTAAAAACCTTTCCTGAATAAATCTGTCTATAGTTGCTTCGGACAGCCCCTCGATGTTTAACGCATCTCTTGAAGTAAAATGCACAAATCTCTTAATATGCTTGGAGGGACATTCCGGATTTTTACAATAAAGTGTTTTTGAATCAATGTCCTGTTTTATGATCGTTTCACCACCGCACACAGGACAGACCGCAGGGGATTCAACAGTATCAGATCCGGTCAGATTACGTGCGATCTGGGGAATGATCATGTTGGCCTTGTAGACGCTGATCCTGTCGCCGATGCCCAGCTTGAGATCCTTCATCACACTCAGGTTGTGAACAGAGGCCCGCGAGACGGTGCTTCCCTCCAGCTCCACCGGATCAAAAACGGCTATGGGGTTTATGAGACCGGTTCTTGAAGCGCTCCATTCGATCGCCCTGAGAACCGTTTCTTTAGTTTCATCCTTCCATTTAAAGGCTATGGCATTACGGGGAAACTTAACGGTAGAGCCTAGACTCTCACCGTATTTAATATCGTCAAATATAAGCACGAGACCGTCCGTGGGTATATCATTGTCGGGAATAAACTTTTCAAGTCTGTGTACCGTTTCTTCTATTTCCCCTGCTTCAACAACATAATAATCCACAACTTCAAAGCCCAGGGATCTAAGCCATTTAAACTGTTCATCCCTGGAGTTTTTGAAATCAACACCATCAGCTTCCACAAGATCAAAAGCATAAAATCTTACGTTTCGCTCTTTTGTGATGCGGCTGTCCAACTGGCGTACGGAACCTGAACACAGATTTCTCGGATTTTTGTATTTGGCATCCACCTCAGGGATCTCTTCGTTTACTTTATTGAAATCTGAATACAGGATAACAGCCTCGCCTCTGACCGTAAGAATTCCTTTATACTTTATGGAAAGGGGGATGTTTTTAAAAACCCTGGCGTTGGCGGTAATGATCTCTCCCGTCTCACCGTTGCCCCGGGTAACGGCCTTTACCAGATCACCGTTTTCATATGTGAGCACTATTGTAAGCCCGTCCATTTTCCAGGATAAAAGCCCTTTCTGTTCACCCAGAAAGCTTTTTAATTCATCAACACTCTTGGTCTTAGAAAGGCTGAGCATTGGTCTGGAATGGTGCTCTTTTGGGATTTCTCCCGCCACTTCATAGCCTACCTTTATCGTCGGGCTGTCAGACATTACCATGCCGGTTTTTTTCTCTAACGCTTCAAGCTCGTCATAAAGGGCATCATACTCGTAATTAGACATTATCTCTTTGCCGTCAACATAATACGATCTGGCGGCCTTATCCAAAACGTCTATAAGTTCCCGCATTCTTTTTGCATCATCTGCCATTTTGCCCCTCCGAATTCAGTTTGATGATCAGTTCGTCATACTCCCGGTCGGTAAGCTCTCTGTACTCACCTACAGGCAGCTTACCGAGTTTTATATTCATGATACGGACCCGTTTCAGCTTTCTAACTTTATAACCGCAAGCCTCACACATTCTTCGTATCTGCCGGTTAAGACCCTGGATCAAAACTATGGAAAAAACCTTAGTTGTGCCGGCATTTTTTTTATAAACCGGTCTCACTTTACACCCGGCTGTTTTTTTATTTAAGTCCTTAAGGAATATCCCGGCGGACATCTTTTTAATAAAATCATCAGTGATCTCTTTATCCGTTTCCACGATATACTCTTTTTCATGTCCGCCTCCCGCTCTAAGCATCTTATAGGTAATATCCCCGTTATTGGTTAGAAGTAAAAGGCCTTCGGAGTCCTTATCCAGTCTTCCTATGGGGTATACCCTGTCCTTCAATCCCAGATGATAAACAACATTATTCTTACCCTGTTTGTCAGTAGCTGTACATACTATACCCACAGGTTTGTTAAATGCGATAAGGATGTTTTTTTTGACGGGGATGACGGGGATGCCATCAACACAAACCTTGTCAATTTCATTGGTCTTTTCGCCTAATAAAGCCCTCCTGCCGTTTACGGTCACACGGCCTTCTTCAATAAGCCGGTCCGCAGCTCTGCGCGAACAAAAACCGGCATCACTGAGAAACCTGTTGATTCTTATTTCCAAAAAGTTCCTCCTTTCATGCCGGCAAAAAAATTGTCTTGAAAAATAAATATTTTTAATGTAACATACCTAAGTATCCGTGTATGTAGCTCAGTGGACAGAGCGTTCGCCTCCGGAGCGAAAGGTCGCAGGTTCGACTCCTGTCATACACATTTTTTTATTGGCTTTTTTTCGTGACTTTTACGGTTGCCTGTACGGCATTTTCCGATTCTACATTTACACCCTCGGGTGCATAATCGGAAAGCCAGATCCTGTAAATCTTATCAGCGCTTATACCTTCAATATCAAGGGCGGATGAAGGTATCTCAAACTTTTTGATCTTTTCCAGTGTGCCTTCACTTCCGCTTATGGTTACGGAATCGGAACTGAGTTCCACTCCTTTTAATTCGTAATCTTTATGGGGAGTTCCCTGTGTACTGTAAACAATGGGAACAGACTTTGCGGATATGATCTTTCCGGTCACACGTACCGTGGATCTTGACAAAACGATCTGGTCATCGTTGACAACATTTCCGTCTGCATCAACAGGCTGGATATTTACATCCTCGGAAATTTCATCCTTTTTATCCTGAATATCAACCTCGGCAATAATACCTGAAATATTTTTCACTTTCTCTGCCGGTCCTGCTATTCGAACCGTACCGGGACTCACTGAAAGATCGGTGATCCTTTCTTCGCTGCCTACAGAGCCCTTCAAACGGACATCAACTTTATGATCGGCCTGGGATCTGTTTGAAATGTTCAACTTAACGGAGGATGTCTTAGGGGTTACATTTATATCCTTAAGCTCATCGCCGTCTTTTTTTACGGTAACATAAATGTCTGCATAATCGGAAAAATCAGACATAAGGGCCAGATCCACAACAGCCGAAACGTCAGCTGCCCTGAGTGATGTGATCATGCTCTTGGGCCCGGAGATATCGACACTTATCTTGCTGCCATCGACCACCTCATAACTGTAGCCTTTTTCCGTAAGTGCAGACTCGTTTTCAAAGTTCACACTGACACCGCTTATTGTGATATTGGTGGTGGGATCGGAAATATTCACAAGCACCAGCCATGCGATGATCGCCAAAATAGCAGATATTATTTTTAAAAATATGTTGTTAAATATTTTCTTACTCATCTGTATCCTTTACGGTGACCTTTGAATTCCTGTATGCAATGGGGTTTAATCCTCTTGAGTGTGTACGGATAAACTCAAGACGCGACATTAGTGAGTTTCTGTCTAACTTTCTTTCCAGCTGTCCGTTTGCGGCAATGGCTATGTGTCCGCTCTCCTCAGATACGATAATGAC
>CACWUI010000081.1 GCA_902764045.1 uncultured Lachnospiraceae bacterium | reverse complement strand
AATTATACACCCGTTAAACCCCATTTGTCATGATATTATTCCCGGTTTTACCTGTACATCCGCCTCAGCCTCTTTATCTCATCTTTCATCATATCCACTGCCTCATCCGGCGCGGTTATGCGCACGCCCTCACCGAGAGATATTATCCAGGCAAGAAACTGGGGACTGAGCATAACGTTCACGGTTGTGTGAAAATGACCGGCATCATCCGGGATCATGCTGATATCCTTTCCGAATCTGTCGATGATCACCCCTGCCATATCATTTTCCGCCTGTATGGTGATCCTCTTTGTCTCACCACGGAACATCCCGAAAACACTTTTAGTGTATTTGGGCATGTCAAAATCCTTAAAAAACGATCTGCCCTCACGTTTGTTTTCCGTCATAGTTATCTTCAGCATTTTATCAATGCGGAAATGTCATACATTTTTAATCTGTCCGTTATCTCTTTTATGGTCAGAGGATGGTCTTCATCTGTTTCTTTAAGGAAAATGTCTGCCAGATATAATATCTTTAATTTCTGATTAGATTTTTTTGCCATGATATCTTCTCCTTTTTATTTCTTCATATTTTCCTTAAATTTCCTGACCCGTTTTGACAGATCCTCCAGTTCGTCTTTGGAAAGATCCGGCAAATGCTCTAATTTATCCACAAATTCCGCAAGGGTATTTTTTTTCCTGATCTCCAGCATCTGATTAAAGAAGTTTACGATCACACCGGTGGTGATGGCAATTATTACTACAGCATATATCGACAATATCACCGAAAGGATCCTTGCCAGATGTGAATGGACGACCATGTCTCCGAAGCCCACTGTGGTCACCACCGCATAGCAGTACCACATTGCATCTGGAAAAGACTGTATCTCCGGCTCCCTGAACCATACAATAAATGCACAGACGAAAAAGAACGCCAGAAAGATCATCCATATCTTAACAGTATGTGTTTCCCTAAGCAGTTTTAACAGTAAACGAAAACTCTTCATATTTTCAGTCCTTTTCAGTAATGCTACACTCTGATACGGATTTATTATACACCTTTTTTACAACCTCACATTTACGATCCGCGGGGTGAGCCCTGCCTCTTCAAGCGCTTTTACAATGGCATGTTTGTGCTCGCTGCCGAAGGCCTCTATGGTTATCTGAAGCTCCACCGCGGCATTTCTGTTTATGCTTACAAACTGGTTGTGCTCAAGACCTATGACATTTCCGTTGTTTTTTGCGATGATGTCCGATACCCTGACCAGTTCCCCGGGCTTATCCGGCAGGAGAACGGATACCGTAAATATACGGCTGCGCAGTACAAGCCCCTGGGATATAACTGATGACATGGTAATGACGTCCATATTGCCACCGGAAAGGATGGATACGATCTTTTTCCCCTTGCAGTCCAGATGCTTTATGGCTGCGACACTCAGCAGCCCGGAGTTTTCCACGATCATTTTATGATTTTCCACCATATCCAGATATGCCACGATAAGCTCCTCATCCGGAATGGTGATGATGTCATCGAGATATTTTTCAAGATAATAAAACAATTTGTCCCCGGGAGTCTGCACCGCGGTTCCGTCGGCGATGGTATTGATATAAGGAATGGTAACCACCTCTCCCGCCTCAAAAGAAGCCTTAAGACACGCGGCTCCCTCCGGCTCCACTCCTATTATCTTTATATCCGGATTTTTCTGCTTGGCAAAGGCCGCCGTTCCCGTAGCCAGACCCCCGCCGCCCACAGGCACAAGTATGATATCCGCATCCGGCAGTTCCTCAAGTACCTCCACTGCCACGGTACCCTGGCCGGCAGCCACACGCAGATCATTAAATGGATGCACAAAAACAAGACCCTGCTCTTCTGCCAGCTTCGTGGCATAGGCACAGGCATCATCGTAAACATCTCCATGCAGGATCACATGCGCGCCGTTTGCCTTTGTCCTGTTTACTTTTATAAGCGGCGTGGTGGTGGGCATGACCACCGTGGCCTTAACGCCGTATTCCTTTGCGGCGTAAGCAACCCCCTGCGCGTGATTGCCCGCAGAGGCGGTGATAAGGCCTTTACTGCGCTCATCGTCCGACATTGTACTTATCTTATAATAAGCGCCTCTGATCTTATACGAACCTGTGTACTGCATATTCTCCGGCTTCAGGTAAATGTCATTTCCGCTTAATGCACTAAAAAAAGCGCTGTGCACCAGTTCTGTCCGGGCAGTTACGTTTTTTACGATAGCCGCTGCTTTTTCGATCTCATCTGAACTTAATATTTCCGTCATGGTAACCTCTTGTTTTTTTTCTTATGATAATTGTATTCTTAAAAATGGGATAATTTAAGACGGGTTGGAATCGGTTTTCTCTATCTTTTGCAAGCATTAAAACCACGGGTGTCTCCCGTCGCGTTCCATACCAGGGTAGCTGTTTGCAATGAGGATGGATTTGGGAACGGCATCGGGCACCCATTTTTTCATTTCACTGTCATTTGAGCGCGATTATGAAATAAAAGTATATATAACCCTGTCGGGGGATATTAGAGGGACAGGGGGACGATCTCTGCTTAAATTTCCGAGGTGTACTCTTCCAAAAACTTTTTTTCCTCCGGCGTTTCCATCAGAGGCATCAGCTCCTCCCGTACTTTTTTATGATACTCATTCAGCCTCTTTACATCGTCTTCGTTCATATACCGCACATCGATCAGATCAAGATCTATGGGAGCAAGAGTCAGGGTCTTAAACCTTAAAAAGGTCCCGTACTCATTCTCAAATGCCTTTTCGCAAAGCAGCTCGTTTTCTATCCTGATACCGAACTTCCCGGTCTCGTATACTCCCGGCTCGTCCGTGGTCACCATGCCGGGCTCCAGTTCTGCGATCTCACTGATCCCGGGTGTGTATTTCCAGCGGAATGCATTGGGAGATTCGTGGACATTTAACATATATCCCACACCGTGCCCCGTGCCGCAGCGGTAATCGATCCCCTCTCTCCAAAGAGGCTCCCTTGCCAGAATATCCAGGCTATAACCGGAACACCCTTTTAAAAACACCGCATCCGCCAGAGCAAGCATCCCTTTGAGCGTAAGGGTAAATGCCTTTTTCATCTCACCGTTTGCTTCGCCTATGGCAACGGTCCTGGTAATGTCCGTGGTACCTCTCAGATACTGGCCTCCCGAATCCACCAGGAGCATGCCGCCCTTTCTTATGACAGTGTTGCTTTCAGGACCGGCGCTGTAGTGCATCATGGCAGCATTAGCGCCGAATGCACTGATGGTGGGAAAGCTGAAGTCGAAAAAATCCCTGATCTTTTTTCTTAATGAATCCACATACTCTGCCGCGTCAAGTTCGGTGGCTTCTCCGTCTCCAAGGCTCTTTGCCCACATCATCAGACGGGTGACGCAGGCGCCGTCTTCTTTGTGTAATTCCGTGAGATTCTTTATTTCCGTTTCATTCTTTACTGCCTTAAAAAGCACCGCGGGGTTATCCTTAAAAACATTTCTTTCGTCTTTTATGATCCGGTAAATGCGGTAGTTGATCCTTTTTTTGTCCGCAAGAAAGACAAGTCCCGCTTTTTTTCTTTCTTCGCAGACCTTATAAAAATCTTTATAATCCATAACGGTTACGCCTATGGTCTCCAAATACTTTTTAACATCCGGCGTCAACGCTCTATCCTGAACAAAAAGAACCGCATCATTCTGCTCTATCAGAAGGTAAGACATAAATACGGGATTGCATGCAACGTCCTTTCCCCGAAGATTTAAAGTCCAGGCAATATCATCAAGGGAAGCTGTCACATGGATATCCGCTCCCCTCTCTTTCATAACCTCCCGGATCCTTTTCAGTTTGCTTTCCGATGACTCACCGGAATATATTTCCTCAAGATAAAAGATCTCTGATGAGGGAAATGCAGGTCTGTCTTTCCATATTCCCTCTGCCGGGTCAAGATCTGATATCAGGCTTAAGCCCTGTATCTTTTCCAGATCCGCACCAATCCCCGCACTTACGGTACGCCCGTCAAATGCAAGAGTTGCATCGCCTGACTTTTCAGTCAGATCTTTTATATGCTCCTTTACCGTAGGCACACCTTCCGTCCCACTCCTCATGAGGGTAATGCCGGTTCCTTCAAGTTCATTTTCAGCCTGTGTAAAGTATCTGCCGTCGGTAAAAAGGAAGGCTTTATCCACTGTAAATACCAGTGTCCCCGCCGATCCGGTAAAACCCGAGAAAAATTCCCGCGTCGCAAAAAAATCCCCTGAGTACTCGGACATATGATAGTCCCCGCCTGTTATCAGACAGATATCCGCCCCTGCTCCCTGCATCTTTTTTCTTAATGAATCAATACGTGTTTTGATTGTTTCGACCATGTTTAAACCCTTCTCTTTTTTACACCGGTGATATCCGTAAATTATTGATGATTACATTTTAACTGAAAGTTAAAAAACAGCAATAAAAATTTATGCGGTTATTTTTATTATCTCTTTGATCGTATCACTGTTTAAAAGAAAAAAGTAAAGAACACAAGGGCGGAAAGATCCGCCCTTGTGTTTTTTATCTTTCTTTTACGTTATAAGCTCCAACAGCTGTTCCACACTTTTCTTTCCGAACTGTACCGGTCCCCCGTTTACGATATACGCCGGCACGCTCATAACGTTATACTTTTCTTTCATTTCAGGGAAATGAGCAAGATCGTACACATCCACTTTTACATTATCATTCATGGATGCGATCTTTTCTGCTGCCACCACCAGATCAGGACACATAGTACATGACAGACTGACCATAACCGTCATATTTACGGGTTTTGTTATGGCTTCTATCTTAGCCTTTGACTCATCTGATATCTGCTGTCCTTTTCCGGAAGCATTATATATCCCCAGTACAAAAGAATTGAACTCATGTCCTCCGGGCACGCCGTGAAAAGCGATACCCGCATCTGTCTTATCTTCCCTGAATATTTTTACACAAGGCAGTTCTACACCTGCAGTATCCTCAACTATTTCTGCCGTCAGTTTGTCTGTCAGTCCTGCCAGACTCTCCATATATTCTTTGAGTTCCTCTGAAAGATGGCTGTCATCAAGATACATTTCAAGAAAAAGAGGATGCTCCATACGTTCAAAGACCATGGCCAGCTGGGACTTCATATCTGCAGTGAAAAGTTCACCGTCATCGCCATCTGATGATGCTGTCTTACTTGCAGTTCCTGAAGCCGACGCCGCATCATTTTCCTTTTTTTCGGAAGCTTTGGGTCTGTCAGGTGTGATCCCTGTCTTCTTTTCCATCTCTCGTGCATATTTTTCCAGCTCTGTAGCTGCCAGCGCCCCGTCACCTGTAGCAGTAACCACCTGGCGAAGATCCTTTATGCACACATCACCTGCTGCATATATACCGTCTACATTTGTCTTCTGTTTGCGATCCGTGATAACATACCCCTTTTCATCAAGCTCAACCTTACCCTTGAAGATATCGGTACTTGGTGAATATCCCGCAAACACAAATACACCAAATGTATCATTTTCCGGTGCAAACTCTTTTGTTTCACCGGTTTTATTATTTTTATAAACTATCCGACGGAGTACGGAATCTCCGGAAACCTCTTCCACCTCCGTATTATAATACACGGTTATATCCGGGTGATTCTTTGTCTCGTCTGCAGTCTGCTTTGCACATTTGAAATCGTCTCCCCGGACCAGTACATTTACATGAGAAGCGTACTTGGTAAGGAATACACTTTCTTCAGCTGCTGCAAAGCCTCCCCCCAC
>CACWUI010000080.1 GCA_902764045.1 uncultured Lachnospiraceae bacterium | reverse complement strand
CCGCATAAGTGATATCCACATTTTTCAACACAAAAGTTGACTCCGTATTGGTACTGTAGAACATCCCGCCGTTCTTAGCCGTAAGTGTTCCGCCATCCATTGTAAATGTGGAATTTCCCACCTCGGAATCACCGGACATACTCTGATATAAGATAACATTCCAGGTGTGGTCATTTTGCTCATTATCAGCCATATTTCCCGTAAGATCACAATCCGTCAGATTAATGGAATTCTTTCCTTCAATACATATAGCTTCAGAGCCGTTAGCGGTAAGAGTGGCATTTTTGACTGTGATATCCGCCGTTGAGTAAATAGCAGGCGACCCTGTTCCGTTTGAAGTATAGGTTCCGCCGTCCACATCCATGGTGCCGCCGCCCCGGTCACTTCGTATGGCCGCTGACGAGCCGCCGTTTGTCTCAACCGTAAGGTTCTTGGCATAAAGGGTTCCGCCGCCTGCAACGTGAACGCCTCCGGAAGCGCCCTGCTTTGTGGTGATCTTTGTGTTTTCCACATAAGCGGTTCCTGTGCCGTATGCAAATACTCCCGCTCCGCCATCGGCATCCGTATTGATGGTGGAGTCATTTACATGAAGCTCACCGTCTGTAACAAGCGCCGCTGCTCCCACGCCGTAGAAGCTGGCATTGTCACCTCCGCTGCTTTTATCAGAACTGCGTGTAATCGTTCCTTCGGAAAATGTTGCTTTTGCTCCGTTTTTTACAAGAAGCCCGTTCTCGTCATCCCCTGTAGATTCTATGGTTTCACCGGTTAATGCAGCATCCTCCTCAATGGTTTTTACTGCCGTATATTCAACATTTGCACTGCCGCCGCCGGACGTGCCCTGTCCGCCGGGACCGGCGTTATCACTTTTAACAGTAACCGTGGTGACCTTGCCGCTGTCATCAAGGGTTACGGATACATTGTCATCTGCTTTAATGTCATCTTTGGTAATATCCGTGGTTTCCCCTGTGCCAGGTGCATTCCCGGAATCAGGCGCGCCACTTGATGCTTCTCCCCCGTCGGAGGATGAACCGTCGGCGTTTTCTCCGTCAGGCTTTGCAGGCGGCGTGCCTTCAGACTGTTGTCCGTCTCCCGATCCTGATGAACTGTCGCCGTCGGGCTTTGCCGGCGGTGTGCCTTCAGGCTGCTGTCCGTTTTCCGAGCCTGATGAACTGTCACCCTCAGGCTTTGCAGGCGGTTCTCCCTGAGGCGCGTTACCGCCGCCGGGTGCCCCGGACTCTTTCTTATATTCCGTATCCCCGCTCAACTCAAACGTCACCGTTTCATCAGAATTTGCAGAATCTGATATTTCTTCATCATTAAGTTTTATCTCAATATCATTCCCGTCAACTTTTACAACCTTACCTGTCACGGTCTGACCTTTGTACAATTCATTTGCCAAAGTAACGCTTGTATTGGTTTCGGTCTGTGTATTGGTTGCCGTTCCGCCGCTGCATCCGGCAAGCGCTGTCACCGCAAGACCGGAAGCGGCTAATACCGATATCAATACTGATCTCGTTTTATTAGTTTTCTTTTTCATTTTGATCGCCCCCCTGTATTCTTCTCTTCTTTTTTCAAGAGGTGAATCGTATGTCGTCTCCTCTTTGATCGTATATTATTACAGGTTCCTTAAATGTAGTTTAAAATCACCTTGCAAGATTTTCCGAATCAAGCATTATGGTAAAGGGGCCGTCATTGACCAGTGACACCTTCATATCCCCGCCGAATACACCGGTCTGCACTTTCGTTTCTTCTCCAAGCTCTCTCCTGCAGACTTCGATCACATATTCATAAAGTTCCTCTGCCAGCTCAGGTGAGCCCGCGCTTGTGAAGCTTGGTCGATTTCCTTTCCGGCAATCGGCATAAAGCGTAAACTGTGACACAAGAAGAAGACTGCCCTCCACATCAGTAACAGAGAGATTTGTTTTTCCCGCATCATCTGCAAATATCCTGAGTCCCAGAAGCTTTTTTATCATTTTATCCGCAACTTCTTTTGTGTCTGTTTCCGACACGCCTATCAGGACCAGGAAGCCATTATCTATGCTTCCCGTTATTTTGCCTTCGACTTCAACAGATGCTTCGGTTACTCTTTGGATCAGAAATCTCATTTGTTTGTCTCCTTTTTTTTGAATGTATTATCTCATATATTGTGCTACAATGTTACAAAAATTCTAAAGGATGGTCTTGTTATGGGAACTTTTACGGATATTGAAGAAGCAAGGGAATATTTTAAAAAAGAAAGATTTGCCACATCAAACGGCATGGTGCTGGATGACATGACTGATGACACCGCAACCTGCAGCTTAAAAGTAAATGACACCCACCAGAACGCATTGGGAAACGTTATGGGAGGTGCCATATTTACTCTTGCGGATTTTGCTTTCGCTGTTTTGGCAAACCAGCTTCATCTGCCCACCGTTGCAGCCCAGATAAACATAAATTATCTGAGCATCCCCAAGGGTGACGAGCTTACTGCCGTGGCCAGACTGAGAAAGAACGGTCAGCGCACAAGTATTATAAATGTGGACGTCACCGATAGTATGGGACGTGATATCGCCCAGTTTACCGGGACAGGTTTTAAGTTATAGAATCTTCAACAGACACGGGGACGGTTCTCTGTCTCCCTGAAGGGAGACAGAAAACCGTCCCCAAGTCTCACCAAAAACCGTCACCGTGTTCTACTTCTTTCTTTTTGCAACTACTGCCGTAGTCACGGCTATGCCGCCGGCTGCGGCTGCGATAGTGATGATGAGCGGCAATGTATTTACCTTGTCACCGGTGTCGGCGTTTGAAGTCTTTGATCTGCCGCTTTTTTCTGAAGATCCGGAAGTTTTTTCCTCAGACGAACTGCTGCTATCTTTGGATTCCCCGGACTCTGAAGAACTGCCCGGATCAGTACTCTCACTTGTGGAGGCATCCGTACTGTCCGTGGTGGGATCCGTTTCCGATTCAGTGGGTGTAACAGTGGGATCTTCCGGCGGGATCTCTCTGGGCGCTTTAAGCGTCACATCATTCCACATGCCAAAATCTCCGTTATAGACATTCAGTCTTTCTTCACCCTTATACAAAATAGTAACAACTCTGTACACATCAGCTTCTGTTGCCTTCTTCGGAAAGGTTATCTTAAAAGCCGGATCATCACTTGTCACCTCCGATACAACTGTATCAAAGGGTTCATAATCTTTAAAGAGAAGTGACTCTACCCTGTAGACCTCACCTTCGGCAAGTTTCTCAAGTTCCACATCACTTGTTACGGTATATTCCTCTCCCTGTTTGAATACCACCTCTTCAGTCTGACCGTTTATCTTAGTCACTGCTGATCTCACTTTCGGAGTCGATGTTATATTGTCGAAATCACCTACGGGAATAAAACTTCCGTCACCTAACTGGGTGGAACGTCCGTACTCTTCAATATAAATCTGCAGTTTCCCGTCTTCTTCTTTTACCACAATGAGGGTCTCACTCTCATTGGTATCATACTGCATACCGGGGGTGTCTTCCGGCATGGGTCTGCCTTCATCATCGGTAAGACCCTCGGCAGGACTGATTTCGCGAACCTTTATCTTATGAGTTCCCGGAGTGTCATATGTACGTTTCACAACAGGCTTGCCGGGAGACTCGGGGAAAGGCGTATCCGGATCGTCTTCCTCAGGAGTATCCCTGGGAAGCAATATGTCAATGGTCTCTGTCTGTGTTCCGTCATCATCCGTCATGCGAAACGCAAACTGGTTTTTTGACATATCCCTGTCATATCCCTTGGCATCTCCGTCGATCGTTTTTTCGAAATACAGATTTATACTTACGGGGTCATATTTCTTTTCGCCATCCGCAGGCACATTCCCGTTTCCGCCTTCATTTGTATCCGTACCGTTTTGCTCGGCATTTACACTGTAAGCCATGCCCAGCTTTATTCCGCAGAAAAGGATCAATGAAAAACAGAGTACAAAGATCGCCGCTATCCCGATCTTTTTTCTTAATTTACTCATGTCGATCAATCCTCCTTTCCGTTGCGGTTCTTCTTGTGTTTAAGAACCGCTAGAACTATAATGGCGATCACTATTCCTGCCCCTGCCGCTGATAACGCAATGATAAGAGGAACCATATTTGAACTGTCGCCCGTGTCGGCAGGATCCGCTTTACCGGATGAACCTTCCTTTTTGGCCTCTTTCGTTTCAGTCTTTTTATCTGCCTGCTTCCCGGGACCTTCTTCCGACTCAGCAGGCCCTGTCACAGGCTCCTCTGTGGGGTCATCCGGGGAATCACCAGCAGGTATGAGAAATGCTTTTATGGGATAGTTGTCAACTCCGAAGTCCTTAATGCCGTTGGGATAGTTTTCTGCAAATTCCTCCTCGGTACAATTGTTTAACTCTTCATCATAAAGCGCTTTAACAAGTTCTTTTCCGTGCTCCGCAAGATCAGTCCATTTGCCGTTTTTATAAACATAGCTTTCGCCTTCGTTTATAACGGTTTTAATGGTAACGTCTTTGGAGGCGTAGGTATTTATGATCTTTCCGTATATTTCCGAATATTTAACACTGCCGTCGTCTGCCTTATGGGTCTGGGTGATGACCACGGAATACTTTTCACCCTTCTTAAAGGGATACTTATCTTTTAAAGTGATCCTGTGGTATCCGCCTACCGTGTAGCTGTTCTCACCACTTTCAAGAAGTGTTCCCGATGCGGGGTCATCTACCGTCACACCGCCGTATACATCATAATGCACCGTAGTTCCGGGAACGGTGGCCATATAGGATATCTGATAAAGAGACCCGTCTCTTTTTACATCAAAAACATTTGCCGTCTTTATCTCTTCACCGGATTCATTTTCACCGTAAGCGATACCCTGGAACAGATCGTGCTGGGCATAGTCAAGGGTCCTGTACTCTATCTCGTCGTCGCGGAAAAATTCAAAAGACTCGGCACTTACTATGCTGTTGTCATAGTAGGACAGATAAAAATACCCTGTGTCATTTATACCCCAGGATCTTGCATTGGGATTTTTGTAAATGGGATTGCCGTCCTCGTCGTATGTAGCGGTATCCTTATCCTCCTGTGTAAGAGCACCCCAGCTGTTCTTTACTATGAACGCGCCGTCCGCCGGTGGAATGCTGTTTTCAGATTCCTTGCCCTTTGACGTTCTTTTAAAGTTTTCTTTGGGGTAGTTGTCATCGTAACCCACCACTGTCACAGCATGATTGGCCATAGCGAGACCCACATAATACTGGGCCCAGTTGGTGGTATTCATGAAACCGTCATCACCGGTCTTTTGTCCGGGTTTTGATTCGTCCGCAAAATAACCGATGCTGACACCGTTTCCTTTGGCAAGCTCAAGTTTGATGGCTGCCACGCCTTCTTCATTAAATGAATATTTTCCCTTTTCATCACAATTGGCCGGAGCAGGAAGTACGTTACTGTTCTTAAAGAAGGCTCCTACCCCGGGAATCCGGTAGGCTGTCCCGGAGGGAAGAGACCAGTCATCATAAATGGAATAGTTGGATCCTGAAAAGCTTTCGTTATAATACTTATTGCCCTTTTTCCAGTTTTCATTGTACCAGTCATGGTATTGATATTGATATTCGATCTCACCTTCTTCGACTAAAGAATAGGATTTGGTTTTGTAATAATCGTAGTAATAATCTTTACGGGCTGCTGCCTCTTCCTCCGACTCGTTCCTGTCGTTATCCCTCCAGCCGTTTTTTCCGCTGTAAACAAACGGTGTCGTCCCGTCTACCTCATAGGATTCTTTTACGGGCCCGAAGCCGGAAGCCAGAAAATTGGAGGCATATCCCATGTTGCCTCCGAAACTGTAAACCGCATTGGTGTCTTTTTTTTGAGCAATGGTTGTATTAAAGCCCTCACCTATCTGTGAGGCTTCAATGTCTGTCTCATTGACATC
>CACWUI010000079.1 GCA_902764045.1 uncultured Lachnospiraceae bacterium | reverse complement strand
ATATTCAAATGCGCCCTGGCACTTTGTGCAGAATCTGAATTCCTCATTAGGATCATTAAACTCTGTCTTGCCGCATATGGAGCATCTGTGTCTGGGGATCCTGGCGGCTCCTGACTGTGTCTGTGACTGATACTCACTTCGGCTGTTACTGCTCCCGGTGCTTTGACGGTATTGCTGTCTGTTTGAATTTCTGTTTCTTTTGCCGACTTTAAATACGGCATAAAAGATTATGAAATTCAGCATTGCTATAATGGCTGCTGTGGCTCCTGTGGGCGTGGGATTGATCCCGATGTAGTGCAGAGGAGCAAGTATGGCATCCGGAAGGTTTAATGCAAGGGACAGATATCCGAAAAAAACCGTCAAACCAAAGTATACAGCGTCTAATATGGCAAACCATTTGATCTTAAATGGTATTATAAAAAATAAAAGCAAAAAAGTGTCCGGCTGTTCTACCGCAAATGCCATAAACAGCGACAGGTTCAGATAATAAACCGACATGGGCATGACCACACCGAATATCAGGTATATCACTATGGCTGCTATCACATTAAGAAACAGCCCGGAAAAAAAGTAAAAATTAAACTTGAAAGCCCCCCACTGCCTTTCCAGAAAGCGCCCTATCATATAATAAAAATAAAGAGTGATCAAAAAGAAAATGGGAAGGGAACTTGTAGGCGGCTGGATGACATAAGAAAATATCCTCCATACCTGACCCTGAAGTATCTTTTCAGCATCCAGTGAAAGCACATTCAGCACCGCATAATTACGTGTGATAAAAAGCACGTAACCTATGATATAAGCAATGGTAACATAAAGCATCAAATGCGGTATAGCGAAGCGGCCGATCTTTTTTTCAAGTTTGTCGAAAAATTTCATTAGCTAAATATCCATTTAAAAAAAATCAATATCGAAAGCTTCGATATTGATCGGCGGTTTATGGGAAACAAAAGATCAAACTCTTGAAAGGTACTCGCCTGTACGTGTGTCGATCTTAATGGTATCACCCTGGTTTACAAAAAGAGGGACCATTACCTGAGCACCGGTCTCTACGATGGCAGGCTTGGTAGCGCCTGTAGCCGTATCGCCCTTAACGCCGGGCTCTGACTCTGTGATCACAAGCTCAACAAACATAGGCGGCTCGATAGCAAACACATTGCCGTTATGTGACATGAGTTTACAGACTTCGTTTTCCTTTACGAACTTAAGCGCATCGCCGACCTGTTCTGAAGAAAGCGCGATCTGGTCAAAAGTCTCATTGTCCATGAAATTGAAGAAATCACCGTCCTGATATAAATACTGGCAATCCTTTTTGTCGATGTGGGCAAGCTGGAATTTCTCAGTAGGCCTGAAGGATTTTTCAACTACTCCCCCGCTGACGAAACATGCTGAAACTCTATTATCTGCCAGATACCACCGTCCATCTCGATGGTGATACCGTTTTTAAAATCTCCTGCACTTATCATTATTTATTTCCTCCGTGTAATTTAACGTATTTTCGCACTTTTTTTATAATAATATAGACCATGTTTTTTTTCAAGTTTTTACAGGTGTCAACGCATGGTGATAATATCAACAAGGGCATCCATGGCATAAAGATATCCGTTTATCCCGAGGCCTGATATCTGACCGTCACATGCGCCTGCCGTAACAGACACCTTTCTGAAATCCTCTCTTGAGTTGATGTTTGATATGTGTACCTCTATTTTGGGGATATCAGCCACAGAAGCCAATGCGTCATGAAGAGCCACGCTGGTGTGGGTAAGCCCCCCGGGATTTATGATAATGCCGTCAACTCTTTCATGGTAAGCCAGCTGTATCCTGTCTATAATGGCGCCTTCGGAATTGCTTTGGTAGATCTCAACGTCAACACCTAAAATGTCTGCCTTATCCTGGATCCTTTCCTTAAGGAATTCGTAATCTTTTGTCCCGTATATGTCTTTTTCCCTGATACCTAAAAAATTCAGATTGGGTCCGTTAATAACCAGAAGCTTCATATGGCTTTCTCCTTTTATACTTTGGCGTAAAGCTTTTATAGTTTTTCTTTTTATGATTCGGCGTATAAGAAGTGTTTAATTTCTTTTGGATTATCTGATATATCCTGGGAAAATAAACCCCGTCGGTCCTCACTACTATATTTGCAGCAGCCATATAAGCGGGTTCCCTTTTCCTTAACATTTCCTCTATCAGGATCCGCCTGTCATTGCCTTCTTTCCCTTGAAGAAGAGGTCTTCTCACATCATACCTGAGTCTCTTCATAAGTTCGCCTGCAGATGCCCGTAAGTACACTACTGTTCCAACCTTTTTAAGCAGTTCTCTATTCTTTTCCGGAACGGGAGTGCCACCGCCAACGGATATTACCAGTCCGGACCGTTTTTCGTTTATAAGAGTTTCAAGATACTCACTTTCGAGCTTTCTGAATTCTTCTTCTCCCTCATTTTCAAATATCTCTTTGACGGTGCAGCCCTTAATGGCCTCTATTTCCCTGTCCGTATCTATCAGGGTACGGTCCGTGTGCTTGGCTATCCATTTGCCGAGAGTGGTTTTTCCGCTGCCCATAAATCCCACCAGGATAATGTTTTCTTTATTTGGCACGCCGGGTCTGTTTTTCTTTTCGAATTTGTAGCCTAAGGCGTCCTTCAGCCTGGCGTGAAGAACACTTTCCATGCTGCGAGTGATCTCAACGTCAAACCACATCTTATAAGCCTCCACTGCCTGATACAGGAGCATGGGAAGACCGTTTGCCGCACGTTTTCCTTTATGCCGCATCTTTTTTATAAAAGCCGTATCGTAAGGATTGTAGATCACATCAAATCCGAAAAAGGCTTTGTCGTATAAAACGCTTTCTTTAAGAAGAATATCATCGTTGTTGGGATACATGCCCACGTTTGTGGTCTGTACAAGTAAAATGTTGTTGATATCAAGTCTTTCGGAATCCTCTAAAGGTCTTGCTTCTATGCGCCCGTTTGCTGTGTCACCGAAATAATCCTTTATGTCATTTACTATATTTTGTGCCTTTTCAACGGAACGGTTTAAAATAACGGTTCTTGCTGCCCCTTCATTTACACAGGCAAAAGCAATAGCTCTGGCAACACCTCCGGCACCCAGGATCACCACATTTGCAGAGTCAAGACGGATACCGTTTAACTGTAATTCTCTTGTAAATCCGGAAATATCGGTATTATATCCGTGATAGCCGTCTTCCCTGAGCACAAGGGTATTTACGGCGCCTATGGCCTTTGCCAGAGGATCGATGCCGGCCAGAAAAGGTATCACCTGCTCCTTATATGGAACAGTAACATTTAATCCCTTAATGCCTAATGCAAATGCTCCCTTAACAGCATCACCCAGCCGGTTTTTTTCAGGCTCAAAGGTGGTGTATGCCATGTCCGTATATGTCATATAAGCAAGATTATTGTGAATAAGAGGCGAAAGAGAATGTTCCGTGGGATACCCCAGAAGCGCACAAAGCTTTGTGGTCCCTTTTATTTCTTTCATGTTGTCTCCTAAAAATTAATATAATTTTTTTTGTGGCTCATTTCATATAAAGAGATCACGGGTTTTTCAATGATCCTTTTTAATTTGATCCATGAAGCCTCGTGGGATGATATGGGCCTTACGAGTATTGACTTGAGTCCAGCGATATTTGCTCCCATAATATCCGTGTAGAGCTGGTCACCGATAAAAATAGTATTATCCGCGTTTGTTTCTATCATGTCCATGGCTTTTCTGTAACCCCAGGAAAGAGGTTTCTGGGCTCTTGAGATGTAAGATGTGCCAAGAAGCTTCGCAAAGGGCTCCACCCTGTCTTTGCTGTTATTAGACATTACGACTGTCCTGAACCCCAGCCTGTGCAGGTAATCAAAAAATCTGGTTTCTTTTTTTTCCGCCTTAACGTTATGTATTGTAAGGGTGTTGTCGATATCAAAAAGAAGCCCCAGATACCCTCTGTTTTTGAGGGCCTTGTAGTCGATATCAAAAGTCGAATCGTAATATGCATTGGGAAAAAGTAAATGCTTCATAAGTTTTGTCCTCTATTTGTTTAAAAACTTCTGTATCTCTTCTATGTAGGTGTTTACATCCTTGAACTCGCGGTAAACAGATGCAAAACGAACATAGGCCACTTCGTCAACATTTTTAAGCTGCTCCATTACAAGCTCTCCGATGTCGTTGGTCCTTATCTCCTTTTTGTCCATGGCAAAGACAGCAGCTTCCACAGCATCGGTCATGGCGTCGATCTGCTCTGCGGAAACCGGACGTTTATGACATGAACGTTTTATACCGGATTTGATCTTTTCTCTGTCATAAGATTGTCTTGTTTCGTCTTTTTTGATAACCATAATGGGAATAGGTTCAAAACGCTCATATGTGGTAAAGCGTTCACCGCATTTTTCGCACAAACGTCTTCTTCTTATGACCCCGGCCTCTGTAGGTCTGGAATCGATAACCTTTGTGTTTTCGTAATTACAAAACGGACAATTCATAAGTATCCCTTCTTTCTGTCAAATCAGTTGTTATACATCTCCTGCTGGGATTTGATAAGCGCCGTATCATCAAAATAATTTATCTTCATAGCAGCCTTTGCCTCTGAAAGCGTGGCATCGGCGACTCTGTTTGCGGCATCGGTTCCGGTTTTAAGGATATCATAGACACTTGCAATATCCTTTTCAAACCTGCTTCTGCGCTCTCTTATGGGAGTCAACTCCCTTTCCAATACTTTGATCAGGAATTTTTTTATCTTTACATCCCCTAGACCGCCCTTTTTATAATGCTCTTTTAAATCATCAAGGCAGCCGTAATCAGGAAGAAAATCCGGAAAATCTTCACTGACACAGAAAGCGTCAAGATATGTAAATACAGTGTTTCCTTCTATCTTTCCGGGATCTTCCACACGTATATGGTCGGGGTCGGTATACATGCTCATTACCTTTTGCTTTAATGTTTCGGAGTCGTCCGAAAGATAGATCCCGTTCCCAAGTGACTTACTCATCTTTGCTTTACCGTCTGTGCCGGGAAGTCTCTTGCAGACCTTGTTATCTGACAGAAGGATCTTTGGCTCCACCAAAACTTCCCCGTATATCTGATTGAATTTGCGGACGATCTCTCTGGTCTGCTCTATCATAGGCTCCTGATCTTCTCCCGTAGGTACCACGGTCGCCTTAAACGCCGTAATATCCGCTGCCTGGCTTATGGGATAAGTGAAAAAGCCCACAGGTACATTGCTCTGAAATCCTCTCATTTCAACCTCGGCTTTCACCGTAGGATTTCTTTGAAGTCTTGCCACGGTAACAAGATTCATATAATAAGAACTCAGTTCTGAAAGTGCCGGTATCTGTGACTGGATAAGAATATTTGATTTGTCCGGATCTATACCCACCGAAAGATAATCAAGGGCTACCTCGATAATATTTGTCCGTATCTTTTCGGGGTTGTCCGCGTTATCGGTAAGCGCCTGGGAATCGGCTATCATGATAAAGATATCATCAAAATCGCCGGAGTTCTGAAGCACAACCCTTTGTCTCAGTGATCCCACATAATGTCCCAGATGAAGCTTTCCGGTGGGACGATCTCCGGTCAGTATTATTTCCGCCATTTTTACATCCTTTTAATAAAAATTTTTCCGGTATATTTTACCATATATTGCGTATTCGGTCAAAAAGAACCACTATTTTAAAAAAATTTAAAATTCTAAAAATGCTTGAAAAATTCTAAAAAAAGTATTAAAATATATTTGAAGTTAGAAGTAGCTGATCATTTTAAGGAGGTGTTAAAAATGTCACACAGAAAAAGTATTTCAGGTCTTGTTCTTGTTTTTATCGGCCTGTTGATCGAGATCTTCACATCCATTGCCCAAAACTGGACAGCTGTACCGATTTTCAGTTCTGTTGCAGGATGGATCGCAGTAGGTGGTATTGTTATTTCCATTATCGGTCTTACACAGCTTGCAGGGGTTAACAGAAATTATGCCAAGTGTCGTATTTTCTACATTATAGACATTTGTATATCAATTGCTTACGCTATCATCGTTATCATCATAGCTGCTGTTGGCGGCGGAACCGTTGGCGGAGCAGTTGCAATGGTGATCATCGGTGTTATATTTATGGTCGCACTTTTCATTATCGACCTTCTTAAGGTCAGAACCTTAATGGGCGGTTGTGCAGATGTGGCCAATGACAACAATGATCGTGTTTTTGCTGCTAAGTGCATCAATGCATGGGACAATTATCTTATTGCAAAGATCATTCTTACGGCAGCAGCTATTATTTCTCTGATAGTATTCGCCGTACAGGTTATCAACATTATTTTTGCGATCATCACTGCTTGTGCTACCGTTTATGCGATCATCGCACTTATCATGGTTCTTGTAAGAACCATCGGAACATATGCACGTTTTAAGGACGGAAACATCAGCTCCTTCAAAGCCAGCACAAAGGAACTCCTTGATGATATAAAGGATGATCACAAGGATATTTTCGATGAAGCAAAAGACGGTATGTCAAATGCAGGCAGCACTTTCAAGGAAGGCGTTACCGGAACCGTTGACGATATCAAAGATCACGGTGCTGGCGTAGGCGGCACCATCAAGGATGGAATCGGTGAGTTTGCCGGCGGTGCCAAGAAGGTTGCAGAAGGCGTAAAGGATACTGCTGCCGTTGCAGGTGAAAAGGTTGCTGACAGCGCTAAGGATCTTGGAGAAAAAGTTGTTGACGGCGCAAAAGATGTTGCAGGCGAAGTAAAGGATGTAGTCACCGGTCATGCAGATGAAGCTTTAGATAAAGCTGAGGACATAGTCGATGATGCGGCAAATAAAACTGACGATGCCTGATCATTATTTAAAAAACTGATTTTGTCTGAAAGACACACTGTTTTAACCGGTGTGTCTTTTTTTCTTTACACAAAAATATTTTCAGGTTAAAATAAAAGAAAAATTTCGGAGGTTCATGAATGAAGCATTTACTAAGCCCGTTAGATTTTACCGTTAAGGAAACGGAAGAACTTCTTGACCTTGCACATGACGTGAAGATGTCTCCGGATGATTTCGCACATCACTGCGACGGAAAGAAAATAGCCACTCTTTTTTATGAACCAAGTACAAGAACACGTCTGAGTTTTGAGGCGGCCATGATGAATATGGGTGGCTCGGTCCTTGGCTTTTCGGAGGCGGCTTCAAGCTCTGCCACTAAGGGAGAAACCGTTGCCGACACCATACGTGTTGTTTCCAGTTATGCTGATATATGCGCCATCAGACACCCTAAAGAAGGCGCTCCGCGGGTAGCGGCCGATTTTTCTGCCATACCCATCGTAAATGCCGGAGACGGCGGTCA
>CACWUI010000078.1 GCA_902764045.1 uncultured Lachnospiraceae bacterium | reverse complement strand
ATTATAAAGGAAATAAAAGCGGCGTTGACGAGCAGATAGATTTTTACGGGGACATATTGTGGGAGTCACTTCTTGCAGCTTCCAATTCCCCGAGTTATATGAACCGCCAGCCTTACGCATTTATCATAAAGGACCACAGACTTACCCTGGTAAGTCTTCCCGATGAGTGGACAGGCGAGACAGACGGGGCTCTTAATCTGGGCGTGGTCATGCAGCATGTGGCGGCCGTGGCTCTGCCTTACAACGGCAGTGCGAAATGGACTATGGGCGGTGAAGATATAGAGGGACTGCCAGAAGGCGGAAAAGTCATTGCGGAGTTTGAGATCTGATTTTGGAGGTAGAAATGGCAGATAGCTTATTAAAGGTGGAAGACCTTTCTGTAAGTGTGGAAGATAAGGAAATATTAAGCAGTATCAGCCTGGAGGTAAATGCCGGTGAGACCCATGTGATCATGGGACCAAACGGCGCCGGCAAATCCACTCTGGGTCTTGCGATCATGGGAAATCCCAAGTACACGGTGACAAAGGGTAAGATAAGCCTTGAGGGCGAGGACATCACCGAAGAGCCGGCAAATGAGCGGGCAAAGAAGGGACTTTTTCTTTCGTTCCAGGCTCCTGTTGAGGTACCTGGGATCACGCTCAGCGAGTTTTTAAGAAATGCGCTGGAGCAAAGAGGCGGAAAGCGCATTAAATTCTGGGATTTCAAGCAGGAAACTGAAGGCAACATGGGAGTTCTCGGCATGGATGAAAAGTATCTCCAGAGAGACTTAAACGTTGGTTTTTCCGGTGGTGAGAAGAAAAAAGCAGAGGTTTTACAGCTTCTCATGCTCAAGCCCAAGCTTGCAATTTTAGACGAGACGGATTCCGGTCTTGACGTGGATGCGGTAAAGACGGTTTCCAAGGGCATCAGTGAATATATGGACAAATGCGGCGGATCTCTTCTTATCATTACCCACAACACAAGGATATTGGAGTCTCTTAATGTTGATAAGACCCATGTTATTGTTAAGGGGAAGATGGTTGAAGAGGGGGACGGATCTCTTGTGAAGAAGATCCTGGACAGTGGATTTGCTAAGTACGAATAAAAAACCTGAGTACCGGGAACAGGGAACAGTTTTTGTGTCGCAAACCCGTTTGTAAAGAGACCGGGGACGGTTTTTGTGTCGCAAACCTGTTTGTGACACAGAACTGTCACCGAGTCTCCGGATGAAAAGATACGCTCACAACATTTACAGGATGACAGAGATATGAAAGAAAAGACTAAAGTTTCAGACATAGACAGAAATATATATGATATCAGGGATGAAGAAAAGGACGCATATCGTATCGACGAGGGTCTCACCAAAGATATAGTGGAAAAACTCTCAAAAGAGAAAAATGACCCGGACTGGATGAAGGAGTTCCGTCTTAAGTCTTTGGATATTTACAATGATCTTCAGGTGCCTGAGTGGGGTCCTTCCATTGAAGGTTTGAATATGGACGAGATAGTGACCTATGTGCGTCCCAATACCAAGATGAGCGCCAAATGGTCCGAGGTTCCCGATGACATTAAGAACACATTTGACAGGCTTGGTATCCCCGAGGCCGAGAGGACTTCCCTTGCGGGTGTGGGCGCCCAGTATGACTCCGAGCTGGTCTACCACAACGTGCGAAAAGAGGTTGAGGAGCAGGGTGTTATTTACACGGATATGGAAAGTGCTCTTACCGGGCCTTACGCGGATATGGTAAAGGAGCATTTCATGAAACTTGTGCCTCCTACGGATCATAAGTTTGCTGCTCTTCACGGTGCGGTATGGTCCGGAGGATCATTTGTATATGTGCCTCCGGGAGTATCTGTAGAGATACCTCTGCAGTCCTATTTCAGGCTGAATGCCCCTGGGGCCGGACAGTTCGAGCACACCCTGATCATAGTGGACGAGGGTGCTGACCTTCACTTTATCGAAGGCTGCTCCGCTCCCAAGTACAATGTGGCCAATCTCCACGCAGGCTGCGTAGAGCTTTTTGTGGGCAAAAATGCCAAACTTCGTTATTCAACCATCGAGAACTGGTCCAAGAACATGTATAACCTGAATACCAAACGCGCCAGGGTTGAAGAAGGAGGACGTATCGAGTGGGTGTCCGGATCATTCGGATCCCACGTTTCCTACCTTTATCCCATGAGCGTGCTGAACGGCAGGGGTGCCAGAGCAGAGTTTACGGGAGTGACCTTTGCGGGAAATGACCAGAACTTAGACACGGGAACCAAAGTCATACATAATGCGGAAAACACTTCATCATTTGTAAATACCCGTTCTATTTCAAAGGACGGAGGTGTGAGCACCTTCAGAAGCGCGGTTGTCATCACTGAAAAGGCAAAGAATTCCAAGTGCGCCGTATCCTGCGAATCACTTATGGTGGACAATATTTCCCGGTCGGACACCATTCCCGCCATGGATATAAGGACCAGGTACGCAGATGTGGGTCATGAAGCAAAGATCGGAAAGATCAGTGACGATGCGGTATTTTACCTTATGAGCAGAGGGCTTTCCGAGGAGGAGGCTAAGGCCCTTATAGTCAGCGGTTTTGCGGACAATGTGTCTAAAGAGCTTCCCGTGGAGTATGCAGTAGAGATGAACAATCTTATAAGGCTTGAGATGAAAGGCAGTATAGGGTGAGAGATTATGGGAAATGATTCGATAAAAGTTAATAAAATACCTTCCCTTACATGGAATTGGCTTCGGATGAATGATGCAAGTGTTATGGTCCCGGCTGAAATATCAGGTAAAAAAGAGCCGGTCATCATCACTCCCGAGGAGATTTCGGTGATGAAGGAAAAAGCCGACTATGCAGCAGGTATCCCCGGAGGCATGGGTGAGGAATTTGAGAAAGAACTGTTTGGAAAAATCGACGGAACGGTTGCTTTCTTTTCCGAAGCGGGCAAATGCATACATAATCCCATTGTGGTGTCCTGTGAGTATGAAGACGGAACTTCGGCGGCAGACAGATATCTGATCAGGGCCGGGAGCGGAAGCAGGGTCTCAATGCTTATTGATTTTTCTTCAGGCAAAGACTCCCGCGGCTTTGCCATGGCCCAGACCGTGGTGGAGGCTGAAAAAGATTCCATTGTCAAAATAGTCCAGATAAACCGTCTGGGTGAAGGATTTACACTGCTCAGTGACGTGGCAGCTATTGCCCATGAAGGTGCGACCATAGAGATAGTGGATATTTTTCTCGGTGGGAAAGAGACTTACCGGGGATGCCGCATTGATCTTGCAGGTAAGGGCTCCAGGGTAAAAAAAGATATCGGTTACTTTATGAAAGGTACCCAGAAGCTCGATATGAACTATGTGGTTGAGCATAAAGGCATGAAAAGCGAGTCTGACATTAAGGTTTCCGGTGTTATGGAAGGTAAAAGTGAAAAGCTTTTCAGGGGAACCATTGATTTTCAGAACGGATGCGCAGGCTCTAAAGGAGCAGAGATAGAAGAGGTTATCCTTCGTGATGATGGTGTGGTAAATAAAACCATTCCCGTTATACTTTGTTCAGAGGAGGATGTGGAAGGAAGCCACGGCGCATCCATCGGACGGCTTGACGAGGATCTTATCTTTTATATGCAGACCCGTGGCTTTGAGGAGGAAGAGATTTACAGACTGATCTCCAGGACAAAGCTTATATCATTTTGCAATAAGATTCCCAACGAGGATATACGCAGTAAAACCATGACATTTATGTCGGAGTAGATTTTGGAGAATTTTTATGGCTGACTACGAATTTTCAAAAGAAGAAGATAAAAGGATAAGAGAGGATTTTCCGTTACTGGCTAACAGGGATATTGTCTATATGGACAATGCGGCGACTACCCAGAAGCCGGTTGCAGTGCTTGATGCCTGGAAAAGATATTATGAGCAGTATAATGCCAATCCGTTTCGGGGGGTTTACGGTTTAAGCGTGGATGCCACCGAGGTTTATGAGGATGCAAGAAAAGCGGTGGCGGGCTTTATCGGGGCTGATTCTTACAGAGAGATAGTGTTTACAAGAAATGCGTCGGAGAGCATAAATCTTGTGGCCTCCAGCCTTTGTGAGCATATTTTAAAGCCCGGTGATGAGATCATCGTAAGTATCGCTGAGCATCATTCCAATTTCCTGCCATGGCTTCAGGCGGCTTCAAAATACGGCGCCGGGGTGGTGTTTTTTGAGTGTGAGCCGGACGGGGAATTTAAAAAAGAAAAGCTTGAGAGCCTTATTTCCGAAAAAACAAAGCTTCTTGCCATTACCCATTTATCAAATGTGCTTGGCAGGATCAATGATGTAAAGGGGTTTGCGGATATCTGTCATGACAGGGGCGTGCTTATTTCCGTTGACGGAGCCCAGTCCGTGCCTCATATCCCGGTAAATGTAAAAGAACTGGATGTGGATTTCCTTCAGTTTTCGGGACATAAGATGCTGGCTCCCATGGGGATAGGCGTGCTTTACGGTAAGAAAGAACTGCTTGATGCCATGCCGCCTTATATGTACGGCGGAGAGATGATAGAGACGGTTACGAGAGAGGGTGCCACTTATGCCGAACTGCCTCACAAGTTTGAGGCGGGCACCGTAAATGTGGGAGGCGCTGCGGCTCTGGCTGAGGCTATACGTTATTATGAGAAGATCGGATTTGAAAAGATAATGGCACGTGAGAGAGCCCTTACGAAGGCGGCCATAAGCCGGATGAAAGAGATAGAGGGGATTGAGATAATAGGCTCACAGGACCCGGAGCAGCATGAAGGGATCATAACATTCCTTGTGGACGGGGTCCATCCCCACGATGTGGCGGCTATTATGGATGCGGAAGGTGTCTGTGTAAGAGCGGGACACCACTGTGCCCAGCCCTTGCTTCAGTATCTGCATGATATCAGGGAAAAGAAGAATGCCGGTGGGATTTCCACAACAAGGGTGAGTCTGGCATTTTATAATACCATGGAGGAAGTAGATAAGATGGCAGAAGCGTTGGCAAAGATACGTCCCGAGATGGGACTGGGATAATGGAGGGAAGTATGGCAGAGAGAACGTTTTATAACGAGGTGCTCACGGATCACAATCTGCATCCGGACAACAAATATCATTTAAAAGACCCCAATCTTGTAAAAGAGGGGGTTAATCCCAGTTGCGGTGACGATATAGTATTGCAGTTGAATTATAAAGACGGTGTTATAGAGGACGCGTCTTTTGTGGGAGAGGGGTGTGCCATTTCCCAGGCTTCTGCGGATATTATGATAAATCTGGTCCTGGGAAAGACAAAGGAAGAGGCTATGCACCTGTCCGATATTTTTCTTCGTATGATACAGGGAGAGGCATCGGATGATGAGATAAAGGAACTTGAAGAAGGGGCGGCTTTGCAGGATATTTCCCATATGCCTGCAAGGGTGAAGTGCGCCGTGCTTGGATGGAGGACTCTTAATGAGATGCTTAAAGAAGCATCCGAATAATAATTATTTTGCAGTTTTTCATATATAGGATGCCTTGTGTTGTTATATTAACTTATAAAAAGTGCAGGATTCGGCTTCGGTGAAGCCGATTTTTTTATACAGATTCAGGGCGGGAGTATTGTTGTCGCGGACGTTGAGGATAACAGGGATATCCTCGCTTAAGGGAAAAGATATGGCGTATTCCGTGAGAGCCTGTCCGATGCCTTTTCTTCGGAAATCCGGTGATACATACAGATCGTAAAGGCAGGCGGTATTCCCGTCGCGGTTGACAGAAACGTGGGCGATTTCCCTGTCATTATGCATGACTCTGCATACAAAGGGATTTTCATTTTCGTGAATGATGGGGAGACAGAGGGACGCTCCTCCGCCAGTCTTCAGGTAGAGACATGGGGACGGTTTTCTGTCTCTCTTCAGGGAGACAGAGAACTGTCCCCGTGTCTCCGGTTTTGCGACAAGAAGAAGTTCGGAATAAGCCTTCCCGGAAAGTTCCTCGGGCAGGGTAAAGACTATTGTGGAATTCAAGGGAAGCATAGAACTGTCCCGTTGTCCCCTCAAAAAATCTTTGATGTTATTAACCAGCGCAGTGGCAACCCCCATTCTCCTGTATTCAGGAAGCACAAAAAGAGTAAGTTCGGCTTCTGTATCACCGGGAATAAAAATAAAAGTGGCAAGTGCCACAGGCTTATCATCAATAAAAGCTGCAAAAGCAGGCGGCTCGTCAAAAAGATCATACCCGAAATCATCGGGTCTGATCTCTTTATAAACCGGATCAAATTCCTCTTTATCATTAAAATCAAAAAATCTTATATCCATTTCAGAAACGATGATAATATTAAAAAGTTTTTTTTTCAATGGGGGGTTTTAGTTATCGGGATTTATGATAAAATAACAGAAATATATCGAAAAACAGAGGTGGATAATGAAAAACGTAGCGATCCTTACGGATACGAACAGCGGACTTATGCCGGAAGTCGCGGAAAAGCTTGGTATACATCTTATTCTTATGCCTTTTATCATAGACGGAAAGCAGTATTTTGAAGGCAGGGATATAAGCTACAGGCAGTTCTTTGAGTTTTTGGATAAAGGGGCGGATGTATCCACATCCCAGCCTTCTCTCGGAGATCTGAAGGCTTCATTTGACAACCTTTTAAAAGAATATGATGAGATAGTCTTTATTCCCATGTCCAGCGGACTTTCCGGAACCTGTCAGACGGCAAACATGCTGGCGGAGGACTATGACGGCAGAGTGCAGGTGGTGAATAACCAGAGGATCTCCGTTACCATGAGGCAGTCAGTCGAAGATGCCAAGGCTCTTGCGGACAAGGGTTATGATGCGGCGCAGATAAGAGAGATCCTTGAGCGGGAAAAATTCAGTTCGTCTATTTACATAACCGTGCAGACTTTAAAGTACCTTAAAAAAGGCGGAAGGATCACTCCTGCGGCAGCAGCCATAGGTACTTTGCTTAAGATCAAGCCTGTACTCCAGATCCAGGGTGATAAGCTGGATTCCTTTGCCAAGGCAAGGGGGATGTCCCAGGCTAAGTCGATCATGCTGAAAGCCGTAAAGGATGATATTGAAAACAGATTTGCGGACTTTCATAAAGACGGAAGGATACGTGTCCATGCCTCGCACACTCTTTTTGATGATGATCCGGCGCAGGGTGAATGGCTTACACAGGTAAAAGATTCTTTCCCCGAATACTATGCAGGGCAGGATCCCCTTTCCATGAGCATTGCCTGCCATATAGGTTATGGATCCGTGGCGGTGACGGCAACCGGATATATACCGGAGCTTGTAGACTGAATTATTATGAAATAAGTTGTCAATCATGTGCATCGGCGAACCTTATAAAAAAATCAAAGAATTAACGTCTGTTCATCGTTATACGAAGGGGATACATACTGCGTAGCAGATTTATGTATTCCCTTCGTGTTTATAACGATGGGCAGACGTTTAAATTCTCTTGATTTTTTTATACAGTTTGCCGGTGTGCATGATCGACAACGTGGATTCATAATATTCAGGTCAGGGTAGAAATAGAAAGCGTAACGGTTTTATAATTTGCCTTGACAAGTCACTGTAATTAATGTATTATACGTCTTGTGTTTGCGCGAGTGGCTCAGCTGGTAGAGCACCTCCTTGCCAAGGAGGGGGTCGCGGGTTCGAATCCCGTCTCGCGCTTTTTTTATTTGTCTGACAAATAAGAATACATTACGGCTCCTGTGATACAAGGGGACGGTTCTTGTGGCTTCTTAGTGATCGTTGACTGATCAAAACAGAGAGCCGCAAGGAGCCGTCCCCTTGGTATTATCTTTAAATGAATCGGTTTGACACACATTGACGGAAAGTATATAATCTTGAAATTAGTATGGTCACCATATTAGAAGAAAGAAAAGCACAAAAGCGAGGATGGAAACATGGAAGAAGAAAAGCAGTATCTTACCAAAAAGGGATATGACGAAAAGCTTGAGAGACTTGAGTATCTCAAGGTGGAAAGAAGAAAGGAGATTGCCGAGAAGTTAAAGGATGCAAGGGAGCAGGGCGATCTTTCAGAGAATGCGGAATATGATGCCGCAAAGGATGAGCAAAGAGACATGGAAGCCGAGATTGCAGAGCTTGAGAAGATCCTCAAAAACTGTGAGATAGTAGAGGTGGATTCCAAGAATAAGACCAAGGTTAAGATGGAGAGCCTTGTTACCCTTCATGACATGGAGTATGACGAGGATATCCAGTATGAGATCGTAGGTTCCTCAGAGGCAAGTGTCCTTGACAATAAGATCTCCAATGAGTCGCCTCTCGGAGCGGCTCTTATGGGCAAGAAAAAAGGTGACATTGTAAAAGTTGCTGCTCCTGCAGGGGAGATCGAATATAAGATCGTTGCCGTGAAGAATTAATCAATAATAAACGAGGTAAAAAAAGTGGCAGATAATACAAACGCTCAAACGCCTGATATAAACGAACAGATCAAAAACAGAATGGAAAAGCTTGAAGGTCTGCAGGGAGAGGGAAAAGATCCCTTTGAGATAACAAGCTTTGATGTAACCAATCATACAGATGAAATAAAGGAAGACTATGATGCCTTTGAGGGTAAAGAGGTTTCCGTGGCAGGGCGTATGATGTCACGACGCGTGATGGGAAAAGCATCATTTGCCAATGTGTCAGATCGCAACGGAAATATCCAGCTTTA
>CACWUI010000077.1 GCA_902764045.1 uncultured Lachnospiraceae bacterium | reverse complement strand
AGGCTATGCCGCTGCGTCCCTCAAATACGCATTGCCACCGTTGGACAAAGAGGCATGCATTGTCTGCACCCTATTACAAACGTAAGCATGCGCACAGGAGCTTCAGACGGTCGCGTGGGCTAAGTGCGCGCAAGCATTCGAGCCTGAAATAGCGATGGTCAAGGGCGCTTTTCCAGGGGTAGCGCCTCAATGCCCTGCGATCTTCCGGCGAGACACACGCGTGCCGCAAATTGAAGTAGGTAGCGCTGTAGTTGCGCAGATAGTGAGCTCCCAGAGCGCGCTCACCTGCACGGTCCGCAAGACCCCATTCCGCCATTGCTTGGCGAGTCAGCGAGAACACGGCGTTGCCTATCAGGGATGGGATATCGTCCAGCGCAATATTGCAGGTCGTACTTGCCGTGTATCTGCGGTAGAGGTACAGCACCCGTGGCATATAGCAGCAATCACGCGCACGTGTCAGCGGATGCAGGAGCATGGCTTTATCTTCTCCGTGGCGCTGGGAATCTACACGGTGCGGAGGATGAGAAAGAAAAAATGAGACCGGGGACGGTCTCCCTGTCCCCCAAAGCAGACCCATTGTCTACAGTTTATTGATCAGAGTTTAGGAGGTAACGTATCATGTTAAACATAGTTGTATCCATTTTTGATGTTGAGAGCGAAGCTTATCAGGCGATCACGGAACTCAGGAACCAGAAGGGATTAAAGACATCCATCATGCCTGAAGCGGTTCTTGTGAACAAGGAAACAGGGTCATATAAGGTTTTGGATTTTTATGATCTGGAAGACGTGTCCGGCAGAGATACCGTGACCGGCGGACTTATAGGTATGTGCATCGGTATTTTGGGCGGTCCCATAGGCATACTTTTGGGAGGCAGCATCGGCGCACTTATCGGAATGAATGCTGATGAAAATCAGGTCAGCGAAGGCATGTCTGTCCTTGAGCAGATGATAGGCAAGCTGGGAGACAATACCATTGCCATTATCGGTCTGGCGGATGAAGAGGACGAAAGCGAGATCGACAACCTGTTATCCAAGTACAAGACCATCATTGCCCGTTTTGACGCAGCAGTTGTGGAGCATGAGGTTGAAAAAGCCAAGGAAATGCAGGAAGAAATGGAAAACCTTGCAAAGCTGGAGATGAGAAAGCAGAAAAAGGAAGAGCACCAGGCTAAGGTTGAAGAGCGTCGCAACAAGATGAAAGCCAGGGTTGAGGCTGTAAAGGAAAAGCATAAAAAGTCCTGATCATGATAAAAATGAAAAGACAGAGTCTGTTTTGCAGACCCTGTTTTTTTAATGTGGTATAATCCAATCAGGTAAAAATCAGCGAAAAACATCCGAAAGGAGGCCGCTATAATTTACGAAGAAGATGAAATCATTTATAGCCGATTCCTTAAGGCTCGTGACGAGAATTATCTGCTTGTGCTGGTGGACGGAAAAATCATTTCATCTGAAAACTATACCCTTTCCGGAGAGCCGCTGGCACTTACCCTGAATGCTTTCTTTTTAGACAGCTTGTCCGCCGGAGAGCATACCATAGAGATCGTTACGGTAAACGGTAGTGCCATGGCTAAGTTCACGGTGAAGGAAAAGCATCAGGAAAATGAAGGTGGTAATGCAAACAAACAAACCGACATAAACAACGGAGAAGCAGATAACACAAACGGCCGCTCGCATACTTCAGCAAACTCTGTTGCAACAGGAGACGAAAGCAGTATGCGCCTCTGGGCACTGCTAACGTGCCCCGCCATCGCAGGATTGGTATTTGCGGTACACAGGATAACAAAAAGAAAAACACATAAAAAATAATTATTTTCTCTAAAACACAACCGATACGATAACAGACGCCCCGTAGAAAACTGCGGGGCGTCATTACATGGTATTTTATGCAGGATCCTTTACATTGGACATTTTAAAAAATGAGCGCATAATCTGACAAAGGATTCCGGTGCATAGGGAATTATGGCGTATCAGTCATTTGCATTATCGACTTCCTGTGAGATGATCTCTCCCGTTGCCATGTTGATGTCGTAGCTGTACTCCTTGCCGTCTTTGATAAATTCTATCTCGAATTTTTTGATGACGTCATCCAGATCCTGTGACACCTTCTTAAAGGTTACATCAGCCTCTGCAAATCCAGCTGCCTTAAGGGCGATATTTTTAGCTTCGCTCTCTGTTATTTCTTTCGCAGCAGCAGAAGTGGATGCTGTAGTGTCAGCCGTAGCGGTTGCAGATTCTGTTGCTGCAGAAGTTGTAGCATCAGAGGTTGTTTCTGCGGTGGCAGAAGTTGTGGTTGTAGTTTCGTTGGAAGCCTGACCTGCGCAGCCTGCGGCTGTCATGCTGATGCCCAGTGCAGCAGCAGCGATAAAAAGTTTCTTTTTCATGAGTTTTCTCCTTTTTGTAAAAACATATTAATTGTTTCTCCGATAACTATTATACAACCTGATCAAAAAAATTAAAAATCAAGATCATGATCAGAAGAACTGTCAACCTTTACATCGAAAAGATCCCAATTTATTTACCTGTGGTGTTATAATAAAAAATAAGACAAATAGTTTTAATAATTGCGATAAATGATCATATTTCAGGAGTGAAAAAATGAGAATATTACTGATCAATCACTTTCCCCTTACCGGTTCCGGTAGCGGAGTTTACACCAGTAACCTTGCAAAAAGCCTGGAGGCAAAAGGACATGAATGCGCCATCGTTTTTCCGGAGAACAGGAATGAATACGAACATTGCGGAAATATAAAACTCTATCCGGTCTTCTTTAAAAACACAGAGACCATCGACGTTGAAAGACAGGCTGATTTTAACTTCCCCTGCTTTACCACCCATCCCCGCAGCACATTTACATTCAAGGATATGGCTGATGAGCATTGGGAAAAATATCTGGAGATATTCCGTGTGAAAATATCCGAGGCCATCGATGATTTCAGACCGGATATCGTTCATGCCCAGCACGTTTGGGCCCTTGCGGGAGTAAGCGCAGAGTGCTGCAAGGAAAAAAAAATACCCCTGGTCATGACCTGTCACGGAACAGATCTGTTGGGCATCATGTATGAAAAAAAGAATAACGGCGGATGGGGCACCTCTCTTGCAGAGGACGCGGGAGAGTACTCAAGTAAGATAGTGAGCATATCCACGGACAACAGTGTCATTATGAACGAACTGTTGCCCGAATTCTCAGACAAGGTTGTTATCATCAGGAACGGGTCTGACCATTCTGTCTTTTACAAAGATGATAACATCAAAAAAGAAGATGTCCTGGAGCATCTCGGCATAGACACGGGGTTTGCAAAGACCGTGTGTTTTGTGGGCAAACTCACCCCCATTAAAAATGTGGAGAGCCTGCTAAGGGCTGCGGTCTACTATGAAAGGCCGGAGGTGGTGACTCTTATAGCCGGTGACGGCGAGCTCAGGAAAGAGCTGGAGGAGCTTACCGTTGAACTTGGCCTGAAAAATATAAAGTTTTTGGGGAATCAGCCCCATAATGTTTTGAAAAACATATATAACATAGCCGACTGTTCCCTTATCCTGTCAAAAAGAGAACCCTTCGGTCTGGTTGCCATAGAAGCCATGATGTGCGGCGCGCCCCTTATCGCCTCTGACCAGGGAGCCCTGCCTGAGTTTGTGACGGAGGATGTGGGGATCCTTGTGGATGCGGATGATCCGAAAAATATAGCGGAAGCGGTGAATTCCATACTAACGGGACAAAAGAAATTTGACCGTGAATATATCTCAAGCACTATATCGAAAAAGTTTTCCCAGGATTCCATAATTGACGAGTATATCCGTGTTTATGAAGAGTGTCTTAAAGATCAAAAATGAGAATCATTACTATTTACAACCGGCCTGTTTTATGCTAAAATTATATCTATGGAGATTGAAATGATCATCATCATAAAAAGGAGGTGTTTATTATGTCATTGATCAATAAAGAAGTAGAAGAGTTCAGTGTTACGGCGTTTCACGATGAGGATTTTATAAATGTTACCAAAGAGGATCTGAAAGGAAAATGGAGTGTATTTTTCTTCTACCCTGCGGACTTTACATTTGTTTGTCCCACCGAGCTGGAGGACCTTCAGAATAACTATGAAAAGTTTAAAGAGATCGGATGCGAGATATACTCTGTATCCACGGATACGCATTTTGTCCACAAAGCATGGCATGATCATTCGGAGAAGATCAAAAAGATCACTTATCCCATGATCGCGGATCCCACACATGCTCTTTCAAAGGACTTTGAAGTTCTTATCGAATCCGACGGTATTGCGGAGAGAGGAACATTTATCGTAAACCCTGAATGTAAGATAGTTGCATATGAGGTGAATGCGGGAAATGTAGGAAGAAATGCAGACGAGCTTCTTCGTAAGCTTCAGGCATGCCAGTTCGTTTCAGAGCACGGAAACGAGGTTTGCCCGGCCAAGTGGGAGCCCGGCGCAGAAACGCTTAAGCCCGGAGTGGATCTTGTAGGGGCGCTTTAAATATTTATTGATACTGAGACGGTTCTCGAGGAAACAGGGGACGGTTTTCTGTCTCCCTTTAGGGAGACCGGGAACCGTCCCCTGTCTTTGAGTACGATAAAACCGTCCCCTGTACCGGAGTCGAAAGTTTAATTAAAGAAAGCTGTAAAACATGAAAGGAAGTAAAAAAATGAAGCTGGCATTACCCAGGATATTTTCGGCTGTTATTGCAGCAGCTGTTACATTATCGCCATTCGTTGCGGCAGGTCCCGCTGTCACGGAGACCTTTGCTGCGGCAAACATCGGAAGAGTTACGGTTGACGGAAATAAGACCGATTACGACAACTTGAGCAAGCTTGCTGAAAAGGTGGCGGAACTGAAGGGAAAGACATTTACGATAGAAATGTATTCCGACTGGGGAAATGAAGAACTTGCCATACCGGAAGATGCAACTGTCACCCTGAACATGAACGGCTACATGTTTAACAGAGGTCTTACGGAATATAAAAAGCGTGGAGATGTGATAGTCGTGGGCAGCGGGACTACTCTTACCATAAACGGAGGAGCGAAAGATAGAATAACGGATGAAATATCAATGAAATTCGTTTCGATGGAAACAAAAAAAGAACCCCATGCCCGATTATGGCATGAGGTTCAGTAAGCTATGATGATTAAAGACTGAACAGCATTTGTTCAGGATAAGTCACTTCGCACATTTGAGGATAAAGGGATGTGCAAAGGAACATAGTACTTTGACCTCTTGCCAAGGGATATTATAATAGGTTTGCCTGCAAATTGCAAGGGCCAATATCTTCAGAAAAGACTGGAAGAAAAGAGGTGGTAACAATGTCACAAGAGACAGAACAAAACAAACGCAGCGGTTTTACGGAAAGTGAAAAAAGATTTCTTACCTTGAACCCGATTGAATGGACGAGAAACAACTACCCGATTTTCGTGCGGATGTACGACGGTCCTCTGCCGGGACCGAGAGAGCTTCCAGATATTTCCTATGAGATCATCGATGTTAAAAAGGTGTTTTTTCGGACTGAAGATACATTTACTGAGGCAGAGCGCTTAATTGTCGATATTGTCAGAGAATATGTCAATCATTACGGTGAAGATCGTATTTTAATGAATGTGGTTAGTGTAGAGCACCGTTACAAGATTTCTGCGAACGGTTATGTCATTTGGGACGCATATACTGGGGAATATAGAGACATAAGCATATTACTTTACGAGCGCACACAAATCCGTGTAGTATCGGAACGTTCGATTAACCTTATTGCGTATGGAATAATTGAAAATTGTGAAAAAGAATTAGATGCTGATCACTATATGATGGTGACAGTGAATCTGGGATATGATCTTGAGAGCGCCATTGTTATTGATGGCCGTGTGATTCATGGTAGAAATGGCCGCTGTGGAATGCTTGACAGAGTCCTATTATCGCAGGGTAAGCAGAAGTACACATCAATCCTGACCGTTCAGGCAATTTTGAACATGATTAACGTGCGTAAATCAGTGCACCC
>CACWUI010000076.1 GCA_902764045.1 uncultured Lachnospiraceae bacterium | reverse complement strand
ATGTGGTTACAGCCGAGGTGATAAAGGTGAAAAATACCTACGGTTACGGCAGGCTCTTGGAGATCATCGAAGCATCCGGAGACAGAAAGGATCCGGGCTGCGCAGTCTTTGGCAAATGCGGAGGATGTCAGCTTCGCCATATTCAGTACAGGTCACAACTTTCATGGAAAGAAAAAAGAGTGGCTGACGTGATGGAAAGGGTCGGTGGCGTAAGAGCAGGGGATGACTTCGAATATTATCCCGTAATAGGCATGGATGACACCTTAAGATACAGAAACAAGGCTCAGTATCCTGTTGGGAAAAGAGACGGTAAAACAGTTACGGGGTTTTTTGCGGGAAGAACACATGCGATAGTCCCAGTTGAAGACTGCCTGATAGAGCATGAGGCAAATGCGGTATTATTGAAGTATATAAGGGATTTTTGGGATAAAAAGGGTCTGAGCGTTTATGATGAAAAAACGGGAGACGGTTTTTTGCGCCATATTCTCATAAGAACTGCCTTTTCAACAGGAGACATCATGATATGTCTTGTTGTTAATTCCGTGAAAGAAAAATGCGAACATGCAAAGGAACTTAAGGAGCTTGGGGAACTATTAAGCAGAAATAAAAGCGTCAGATCATTTATCGTCAATTTCAATGATAAAAAGACCAACGTGATCATGGGGAGAGATGAGACCCTGATTTTCGGAGAGCCTTTTATCATTGACTCCATAGGGGATGTAAGATTCAGGATATCTGCCGGGTCTTTCTTTCAGGTAAATCCCGCACAGACCGTAAAGTTATATAAAAAAACGCTTGAGTTTGCAGATTTAAACGGAAGTGAGACTGTTTGGGATCTTTACTGCGGGACCGGGAGCATATCATTGTTTCTGGCCCAAAAAGCCGGCCGTGTTTACGGTGTTGAGGTGTTTGAAAAGGCTGTGGAGGATGCAAAGGAAAATGCAAGGATAAACGGTATTAAAAATGCGTTCTTTCTGGTGTCAAAGGCAGAGGATATAGCCACGGATCCGGATATCCCGTCTCCGGATGTGATAGTGGTGGATCCTCCGCGAAAGGGCTGCGACGCGACACTTCTTGAGACCATAGGAGCCACGGGAGCCGGCAGACTGGTGTATGTTTCATGTAATCCCGCAACTCTTGCCAGGGATACGGCAATCTTAAAAGATATTGGGTTTGCATTAAAAAAACTTCAGCCGGTAGATATGTTCCCCGAGACCACGGGGGTGGAGAATGTGGCACTTTTTGAAAAACACTAAAATTATTTAAAAAATTTCCCCTAAAATACTTGTTTAATGCCCGAAAAATTGGTATATTAAGAGCGCGGGGAAAAACCCGTAACACAATTTTATAAAATGCAGAGTAGATTTCAAAGCGTTAAGTGCTGGGTGAACAGGGAGTTGACACCCGGACGAAAAGGATCTCATTATTAGCTCCATCCTTGCGGTTTTGAAGTCGCATCCCGCTGCTACACAGGAAAATAGATATCCTTCTGTAGCGAACATAGGATAGGATAGATAGTCCTGTGTATTCCTACAATTCAATTACCTTCCGGTGTAGTCAAGGAACTGCGTCGGGAGGTGATTTTTTATGTCAAGATTTTCAAAAGCACAGACAGTTGCTTTTTCGGGATTATTCATTGCCATTGCGGCAGTGCTGAGCTTTTTCAAGATTCCCGTTACCAATATTTTAGAGATAAGGTTTGCCATAATCCCCCTGGCTATTTCAGGATATATGCTGGGGCCTTTAGCTACGGGGATCGTGGGAGGAGCAGCTGATGTTATCGGGTATATAGTAAAGCCCACGGGACCCTTCTTTCCGGGCTTTACCATCAGTAACGTCATCACAGGTGTCATTTTCGGTCTCATGCTCCACAACAAAAAGGTGACCCTTTGGAGGGTGCTTGTTGCCGAGATACTTCAGGCCGTGATCGTAGGAATATTACTAAATTCCTTCTGGCTCTCCATGCTTTACGGCAATGCGTTCCCTGTTGTTTTAGGGGCGCGTATCATTAAGGAGCTCGTTATGATACCCGTAAATACAGCCATCTTTATGGCGATCCTTGTGCCTCTTTCAAAGTCGGGACTTGTGCCTGCGGGAAAGGCAAAGAGGGTAAAAGGTGAAGCAAAATGAATTATGTTGAAGTAAATAAATATTTTAACGGTCTTAAGCCCTTTGTACCCGTTGCCGTGATGCCGGGGGAGCTTTTATTTGATCTGGATACGGTAAGGGTACTGGCCGGAAAACTAAGGGATTCGCAGGATAAAACACCCTGCGTGCATATTACGGGAACCAACGGAAAGGGCTCTGTGGCTGCCTTTCTTGCTTCCGTGCTTGAAAGTGCCGGTTATAAGACCGGTACTTTTTCTTCCCCGTATCTGGAAAACAGAACAGAGCAGATACAGATTAATGGCACGGATATCAGTGAGGAAGACTTTGCAGAGGTTACAGGTGATGTGATAGAGCAGGCAAAGACCCTGTCTGCTGAAGCATCGGAGTTTGAAATAACCACAGTGGCAGCTTTTGAATACTTTTCAAGGCAGAAATGCGACATTGCCGTAATCGAGGTTGGGATGGGAGGCGAATATGATGCCACAAACATTATAAAATCTCCCCTTCTGGCCGTATTTACGACCATAAGCCTTGAACACAGCCAGGTACTTGGAGACAGCTTGGAGGCCATTGCAAAAGTAAAAAGCGGTATCATAAAGAAAAAAACTGATGTGGTGGCCATGGATAACAGTGATGAGGTTTTAAAACTGTTGTCGGAAAAATGTGGCTATTCAGGTGGGGGATTTACTAAAGCCTCTGTGCCTGAAAATATAAAGTGCGGGCTTTCCGGAACGGAGTTTGACTGTATTTTTGAAGGTGAAACAGAGCATTTCAGCCTTTCATCTCCGGGTTTTTATCAGCCCTTTAATGCAGGGGCGGCAATAACTGCTGCGGAGATTCTAAAAGGGAAGGGTTTTGACATCTCTCCGGAAAATGTCCGGGAGGGGCTTTTAAAGGTGAAAAGACCTGCAAGATTTGAGGTTTTATCCGAGAATCCGGTTTTTATTGCTGACGGCAGTCATAATAAAGGTGCCATTGATGCCATAGTGCATTCTCTTAAGGAAATGTTTCCCGGTAAGAAGTATATATTCATTACAGGGGTTCTCAGGGATAAGGATTACGGAGAAATGCTGGAACCTTTGATGGAACTTGGGAAAAAGTTTTTTACCGTAACTCCCCACAACCCCAGGGCTTTGCCCGGGGAAAAACTGGCATATTTATTGCTGGGCAGGGGTGCGGATGCAGATGCCTGTGAGAGTGTTAAAGATGCGGTGGAGAAGGCTTTTGCCACGGCCGGAAAGGATGATGTGATAGTGGCCTTAGGCTCACTTTATTATATGGGAGAGTTGAGAAAAATGTTTTAAAAAAATAATAACAATAATTTTTCCTAAAATACTGGTAATAAGTTTTGTTTTGTGTTAAAGTATTTCATATTTTCACAACTTATTACACAGTTGACAAAATAATTTTCATGGAGGGAGAAAATAAATGAATAACTTTTTCAAAGAGTTTAAAGAGTTCATTACCAAAGGCAATATCATGGACATGGCCGTTGGTATTGTTATGGGTACTGCCTTTGTTGCGATAGTTACTTCATTAGTAGAGGACATTATTTCCCCGCTTCTGGGTCTTATCGTGGGAGTGAACTTCTCAGATCTCAAAGGAAGCGTAGGCGATGTTACATTTACATACGGTAACTTCATTATGGCTGTTATCAACTTCCTGCTTATCGCGCTTGTTATGTTCCTGCTTATAAAGGGACTTATGAAGATGCAGCAGGCAAGAGACAAGATGACCGGAAAGAACAGAGACGAAGCGCCTACAACAAAGGTTTGCGAGTTCTGTAAGACAGAGATCGATATCGAAGCTACCCGTTGCCCCAACTGTACTTCACAGCTTGGTGTATTTAAGGAAGAGGTGTGATCGGTTATATCTGATTTAAGGAGACATGGAAGAAGTTCTGTGTCTCTTTTTTAATGTTTCATCTGCCTCCGATTTGGCAATAAATCCCGTTTCATGTTAAAATGTCCTTTAAACAGATTTTAAGGGAGATTTACAAATGTCTGATTTCAGAAGTCGGCTTAAAGGCAAAAAAAGAATAATAGTTAAGATAGGCTCGGCTTCTCTGATCGATCCCGAAACCGATGGGATAGATCATGAAAGGCTGGAGAACCTGGTGAAGGTTCTTACTGACTTAAGAAAAGAGGGCAGAGACGTGTGTCTGGTATCATCAGGTGCTATTGCCGTGGGGAGCAAAGCACTGGGGATGTCAGGAAAGCCTGACAGTCTGCCAAAGAAACAGGCCTATGCTGCGGTGGGGCAGGCTAAGCTTATACAGGCATATGACGTGCTTTTTGAAGAGGCTGATACCATGACGGGACAGGTGCTCCTTACTGCCATCACCCTTGAAAATCCTCTGGCAAGAGAAAATGCCGTAAATACATTTGAAGAGCTGTTTAAGCTTGGAGTGATCCCCGTGGTAAACGAAAATGACTCTATTTCCACGGAAGAGATCGAGCAGGTGCATACCTTCGGTGACAATGACAGGCTTTCTGCTCTGGTGGCAGAGCTTACCGGCGCCGATCTTCTGATTCTTTTATCGGATATTGACGGGATGTACACGGATGATCCGAAAAATAATTCCGATGCGGGACTTATATCAGAGGTTGAGGAGCTTTCGGATGAAATGTGGGATATGGCAAAGGGGACGGCTTCCGGCGGCGTGGGGACCGGCGGTATGTCTGCCAAGCTTGCGGCTGCGGGTATAGCCACGGAAAACGGGGCGGATATGCTCATATTAAATGGGAATGACCCTGAAAATATAAGAAAAGCCCTTGAAGGAGAGAAAATAGGAACGCTTTTTACAGCGAAATAATTATGAATATAAAAGTTATTAAAAATTTTGAAAAAGACAGATGCGAACCCATAAATGACGAATTTATCCTTGCCGTATCAAAGGCTGAGGATCCGTCCCTTGAAGGGTTTACGGCAGACAGATTATATATCATTAATCCCAAAACAAGCGTGGAAAAAGAGATCTCTCCCGAAAGGGAAAAATACTTCACCGATGATGTGATATATGCCTCTGCACAAAGGGATTATATTATCTTTCCTACGGCTGAAAGGTCCGAGGATAAGATTATCATCAAATATTATCTGTACAGGCTTGGGGATGAGTCGGAAGGATTTTTGTATGAACTTTCCATGGATGCGGAAGGCTTTGGTTTTACCGAGAAGGTTAAGGTTTTTGTGCTTGACGAATTCAATCTTTTATTCCAGTTTGAAAGAAACGGTGAATATGAACTGAATCTTTACAGTGCCGTTACAGGTAAGATAACAGGCATTGACAATCCTTATCTGGCAGAAAAAGGAATCTATGCCATGCACCCCATAGCCGATAACAAGTGCGTGGTCCATATCGGTGCACCTGTTCTGGCGGAGACCATTTTGCCGGAGGATTCCGGAGAACTGACAGGTGAGTGCATAGGCATAGTTCCGGTGAATCAGATGATCTCAGAGTTGTCGATCAATATGGACAATAATTTCATCCAAACACTGGAAGAATGCAAAGTCGGGACCACCATTCCCTATGAAAGACTGGACGGACACAGACTGGTTTATGCACTTCACTATATAGAGGACAACCGTGAGGATATCATTATATTCGACACGGAAACCGGGTCAAAAACAGTCCGCATTAATTCAAAGGCGGTTAACATTACCGATCTTCAGAATACCTTTGTATCTGACGGGACGCCTTACGCGGTGGTGGGAGCAGGTAAAAAAACAAAAAAGATCGTAGACTTAAACACACAAAAGACGATACATATGCTTGAAAGCGGTGATGACGTTGTTTTTGTTTATGAGGAAATTGCTATTGTATCAAGGGCAAAAAAGAAACTTTTCGGCCAACCGGCTGATTATGTAGAGGCATATGTATTCCCTGAGATCTATACTAATCAGGTGATGA